>CAYHQU010000032.1:0-2873 GCA_964358955.1 uncultured Gammaproteobacteria bacterium
ATCCCGAAATTGAAACCAAAAATATTAATGCGATTGACTATTCAAATAAACTATTTGAAAGGGTTTTTGTTGAGGGCTACAACTTGGCTAGCGCCAAAACTCCAAAGGTTTGGGGCTTTCTTTATAAACATTTTGACAATCAGCGCCGCCAAAAAATAATAAAAATAATAATTAAGCTGGCGGTTGAAAGCAAGCTGCTGGCTTACATCCAAAAATATAAGCCTGATTTTATAATTTCAACTCATCCGCTGCCGATGCAGCTTGTCTCCTACAGCACAAAAAAAAATATTATTGATATTCCTTCGGCAATGGTTGTCACTGATTTTGGCTGCCACTCGCTTTGGGTTGACAGCGCCGTTAATTATTATTTTGTCGCTCACGATATTGTTAAAAAATGCCTCGCCGGCCACGGAGTCAACCCCGACAAAATTATTGTCTCCGGCATTCCCATTGAACCAAAATTCGCCCGTCCCCAAAACAAAACCGAACTGCAAAAAAAATTTAACATTAAGCCCGGCTTGCCGACAATTTTAATTGTCGGCGGCCAGCTCCCGTTTGCGGTTTTAAAATCTGTTATCAATGAAGCGTTAAGCTCCGTAAAAGCCCAATTCATAGTTGTCGCTGGCCGTGACAAATATCTTGAAAAAGAATTAAATGGTTGGAAACTTGGTCAAGAAACGCCGGTTAAAGTTTTTGGTTTTGTTAACAACTTGGAAGAGCTGATGACGGTCTCCGATATGATTTTTACTAAAGCCGGCGGGCTAACAATGTCCGAATGCCTTGCCAAAAACCTGCCGATAATAATCGGTAAAGTAATTCCCGGCCAAGAAGAAGATAATGTTAATTTTTTAGTTGCTAAAGGCGCTGCCGTCAAAACTGAAAATACCTCCGACATCAGCCGCGTAATTATTAATCTTGCCAATAATCCCGAAAAATTATCAGCAATGAAAAAATCCTGCCAAACATTAGGCAAGCCGACGTCAGCCGAAAATTTAGTTGATTTTGTTGTTAGTAAAATTAAATAAATAATAGTCAGCCTACCCCCCCGCCGAGCGGATGGCTTGATGAGCGGGGTCGCCTAAAAGGCGATCACCTGCAAACGTTTACTCGGCAAAATTAGTAAGATTCGTTAGAATACTTCCGTCTCGTCCCGCCCTTGTTCCCGAATGTATTTTTTAATTTTCTTAAGCGTCCCCTTAGAGGAACAGTAAAACCTCCTTAAGTCGCGCTGGTAAAACTAATGGCTTACCTTTTGGGTTGCTATTATTTATCTTAATTTTTAATTTGACGTTTATCCCGCGATCGCGAAAATCCTTGAGTAAAAAATTGAATTAAAAAACAGCCCCGACCGCTCGTGACTGTTTTTTATTTTTTTTATAAACTTTTTACAACAATTTTTTCGCCTTCTTTTTCTTGCTGATACCAAATTTCATAGCTTTGGCCGTCGCTTTTATATTTATATTCATAACCGTTTTCATCAAGCGGGTCAAGATCAATTTTAGAAATATACGGCCCATCGCCAACATCCTCCAAAGTCAGCTCCGCGGAAAGCATGTTCCAACCCGTCGCAGTTGGCGCCAAAGTATTTGCGACCGGATACTGATTCATGTCTGTAAAATAAAGTTCTAAGGCAATTTGAATCTGGTGCATATCCAGTTGGCGTCTCGCGTCTCGCGCGTAAGCCAACGCGTCATCAATCTGCCCGGCTGTCAGGGCAGTAGTGGTGCCAATGATGCCAATGGTGGCAATTAGGTTTAAAAGTGATGTTCCCGCTTGTTTTTTAAGTTGTTTAAGCATATTTTTGGTAATTAATATTAAATTTAATAATAGCACATTTTTAAAATTATGTCAATATTAATAAATATTAATAAATTGCTAATTTAAGCTAAAATATGCTATAATAAAACCATGACAAACTTCTGGAAAAAATTAAAACCGCCAATCCTCGCGCTGGCGCCAATGGCTGGCATCGCTGATTCGGCATTTAGACAATTGTGCAAAAAATACGGCGCCGACGTTGTCTATACGGAAATGACTTCTGCCGACGGCCTGCATCACCAAGGCGCAAAAACTTTGAAAATGTTGGAATTTAATAAATCAGAAAAACCAATTGTCTGCCAGCTTTTTGGCAAGCGGCCGGAAACTTTTGTAAAAGCCGCGCAATTGGTGGAAACGGCTGGATTTAACGGCATTGACATCAACTTCGGTTGCCCGGCGCGCAAAGTTGTCGGCCACGGCGGCGGCGTGACGCTAATGCAAAACTTGCCTTTGTGCCGTGAAATAATCAAAAATACAATTAGCGCCACCAAAATTCCAGTGTCAATAAAAATCAGAACCGGCTATAAAAATGTCTCGGCGCTAAATTTGCTGCAAGCCGTCAGCGACTTAGACATTAAAGCCGTCATGATTCATGGCCGAACTTACGAGCAAGGATTTTCCGGATTGATAGACTGCGAAATTATAAAAAAAATAAAAACGCAGTTTAAAGGAACTGTCTTGGCGAATGGTGGAATTAATACGCCCGAAGACGCCGCCGAAATCCTAAAAAACACCAACGCCGACGGCCTCGGACTCGCCCGTGGCCTTTACGGCCGGCCGTGGCTTTTTCAACAAATAAAAGATTATCTGAAGACCGGCCAATATAAAAATCCAACTCTCGCGGAAATAAAAAAAATCGCGCTTGCCCACGCGACCCTCGCTCAAAAATCAAAAGGCGACCATGGCTTAGTGGAATTGCGTAAACATCTGCTTTGGTATACTAAGGGTTTGCCAAACGCCAAAGACCTGCGCGCTAAACTCGTGCAAATAAAATCAATTTCTGAACTTAAAAAAATCTTGGCTGAAATTTAAAAATATTTACTGAAAAATAAATT
>CAYHQU010000032.1:2973-8787 GCA_964358955.1 uncultured Gammaproteobacteria bacterium
TTAATGCCGATGCTCATTAAGGGACCCCGCTGACCAATAGCAGTTTCGCGCCGCTTCGTCATCAGTCCATAAAAAAAAGTGCCTGACAAAACAAACAAAGGCGGGGATTTTGGTCAGGCACTTTACGCCGGCGGGAGCCGAAATTCATTCGGCCGAATTAAAGAAATTGTGTGGTGGCTCCAGAACAGAGCCCCAGCGCCTTCGGGGTTTTAAGCGTCCCGGGCCGCTATTATTTGAAAAATAAGTTAGCCGGAGGAGTCCGACTCCGAAGCTTCGGAGTCGGACTCCATCTTCGCCTGCAAATAAATCTAAAATCTGCAATCTGAAATCATAAATCCAAAATCTGTAATCCTAAAACCATTTATTTTTCTTAAAGATAATCAGCATTCCGCTGGCAATGGACAGCATAAACGCGATGACAATCCAAAAGCCAAACGGATGGTCAACGAACGGCATTGTGCGCAAAGTGTTCATGCCAAATATCGCCGCGATCAAAGTTATTGGAAAAGTGATAACTGAAATAATCGTTAAAATTTTCATGATGTGCGACAGCTTAAACGAAATCTGCGACTCGTTTGTCTCCTGCAGCGCTTCAATCCGCTCTTTTAAATTATCCAACGTATCCCAAAGTTCTTTATCATATTCAACCAAACTTTCAAAATAAACATCAGTTTTTTTCATCACATAAAGCGGATTGTCTTTAAGATTTTGAATTAACTTTTTTAAAACATTTTTATGAACCTGCATTAATTTTCGGAAATCGGTAATATTGCGCCGAAGCAAAAGAATTTCCGAAATCATTTTTTCCATTTTGTCGGAAAAAATCGCTTTTTCAATATCATCGCAGTCTAAAATTAAATGGTCAATCATCGGGAAACAATACAAAAAAAGTTTATTTAAAATTTCATATAGCAACGGCTCGGGCGAGAAGTCGGAAAATTTATTGCGAAATTCCGAATGTATTTCAAGCACGTGGAAGAAGTCGTTTAGCGGTAAAAAATTATCGCGATGAATTGTGATTAAATATTTACGGCTGATAAAAAAATCAATCTCGCCGCTTTCAATCGCCCGCGTCTGCCGGTTATAAATCGGAAACAAAGTAATTAAAAAAATATAATCATGATACGCGTCAATTTTTGTCCGCTGGGTGGACTTTAGACATTCCTGTAAATCAAGCGGATGAAATTTATGCCGCTCGGCTAATTTTTGGATTTCCCCCTCGTTCGGATTGGAAATATTTATCCAAGAAAAATTGCTAAATTTTATTTCTTTTTTAACGCATCTTTTTAAACCATTCATATTTTAAATAAAGTATGTTATAATCTTTATGTTACATGTTACATGTTAAAGGTGCTTCCGTGCCTTAGCGCCTTCCCACCTTATTTATGTCTTCGTGATAGCAAAAGCATTAGTGCAATGGAACAATTTAACAATTTATAGCAACTTCTCTGCCCTTAATGTGTTATGTGTTACATGCTACATGTTACATGATCTAATTATACCATATTTATGATCTTAGTCTCAATCTTCTTGTTTATTTTTTACAGTTTTGTTATAATAATAATTGGAACCTATATTTGGGGCGGAATTTTGGCCGCTCCGTGGGTGCCGCTTCGCAAGCGCGACATTAAACGAATGCTGGCTCTTGCCGATTTGCGTTCCGGTCAGATTATGTATGATTTGGGATGCGGCGACGGTCGGCTCTTGATTGCCGCCTACAAACAATACAACGCCCGGCCAATTGGCTTTGAAATCTCCGTTTTTCCCTATCTTATCGCAAAAATTAAAATATTTTTTTTAGGGCTTGGCTCAAAAGTAACCGTAAAATATCAGAATTTTTATAACTATAATTTAGCTGATGCTGACGCGGTTACGATGTTTCTCATGCCCAAAGCTTTTAAAAAATTAAAACCGAAATTATTAGCCGAACTTAAACCCGGCTGCCGAATTGTCTCTTACACTTTTAAAATCCCGGATTTGCAGCCCGAGGCTGTGGATAAACCAAATCCTAAAGATTTGTCAATTTACGTCTATCAAAAAAAATAAATATTCAATAATTATAAAACACAAAAACAAAATGGGGGAGAAAAAAAACAAAAACAATTTAGACGATATTTTGGGCGAGCTGAATTCAATCCAAGACGTTAATGACAATTCTGAAAATCAAAAAATAAATACCGAAAGCCTGGCTTTTATTCAGGACATTTTAGAAAACACTAAATCCAATATTCAAAAAGCGCTTGATTTAATTCAAACCCAGCAAGTCAGCGGCTCGGAACTGCTTAACAGTCTAAAAAAAGTTCGGCAGGCCTCAAAAGGCGGCGGCGAGCTTGAAACCGATCGGGTTTTAGAAGGCGTTTTTGACGGCGAGCAAATGGTCGGCTCCGACGGCAAACAATATAACGTTCCGGCGAATTACGCTTCAAAATCAAAACTCGTTGAAGGCGACATTTTAAAGCTGACCATCTCTAAAGATGGCTCTTTTATTTACAAACAAATCGGTCCGATTGAGCGGGAAAAATTAATCACCACTTTAGTGCAGGATGAAGTTACCGGCGATTGGTTCGCTGTCGGCGACAATAATAAAAAATGGCGGCTGCTTACCGCCTCCGTTACTTATTTTCACGGCAATCCCGGCGACGAAATTGTGATTTTAGCGCCCAAGGGTTCAAAAAGCCAATGGGCCGCGGTGGAAAATATTATTAAGAAATAGTTGTATTGTTTCAGCCAGAGGCTGATCCGCCTTTGGCGGAAAATTGTTCTATTGTAATTGTTAAATTGTTGGCGTTAATGAAGGTGGTAAGGTGTAAGGTGGTAAGTTGCTAAGGCGACGGGCGCTAAGTTGTTATGGGTCTGTTGACGAATATAAGACGTATACGACGGATAGGGCGGATAGGACTGCAACCGCCCCTAAAGGGGGTGGTGAAGGACGGAGAGGACGGAGAGAACGGAGCTGGCGCGTCAGAGTCCCCTTTGGGAGACTCTGACGAGGAGAAGAAGGTGAAAAAGTGGCAAGGTGTCCTATCAATAATAATTTAATTTAAACACGCATCTGCGTGTTTTTGTGTTTTTTGGCAAGCGGGCTAATATTGAATGGTCTATTTATAACACGCCAGAAATAATAACAATTTAACAATAAAACAATTTAACAATTCTTTTTATTTGCCACATTTTTCTAAAAGGTATAAAATACATTATGTCAAATGCAACAATTTTCAGCCAGAGGCTGATCCGCCTTTGGCGGAAACAATTCAATTAAATTACATATGTCCCAAACGCTATATCGCAAATATCGTCCCCAAACTTTTTCCGAGCTTGTTTCGCAAAATCATGTTAAAATAACTCTGCAAAATGAAATTGAAACCGGGCAGATCGCCCATGCCTATCTTTTTTGTGGTCCTCGCGGTACGGGCAAAACTACCGCTGCCCGCCTGATTGCTAAGGCCGTCAACTGCCTTAATCTTAAACCGGGTCAAAACGAACCCTGCAATGTCTGCGAATCCTGCCGCGAAATCATTGACGGCAAATCTTTGGATGTTATTGAAATTGACGCCGCCTCGCATACCGGCGTGGATAACGTCCGCGAAAATATAATTCAAAACTCAAGATTCGTGCCTTCAAGGCGCAAATATAAAGTTTTTATCATTGATGAGGTCCACATGCTTTCAATTTCCGCTTTCAACGCCCTGCTGAAAACTTTAGAAGAGCCGCCGTCGCACGCGATTTTTATTTTGGCGACAACCGAGCCGTTCAAGCTGCCGGCTACGATAATCTCGCGCTGCCAGCGCTTTGATTTTAAAAAAGTTAAAAGTTCGGAACTTACCGCTCGGCTTCAAAAAATTGCCAAGCTGGAAAATCGCGATATTGACCAAGTCGTTCTTGAGCAAATCGCCCGCCGCGCCGACGGCAGCGCCCGCGACGCCGAAAGTCTGCTTGGCCAGGTAATGTCCCTTGGCGAAAAAAAAATTACGATGGAGCTTGCCGAACTCGTCATGCCGATTTCCGATTTTAATTTAGTTAAAAATTTTATTGATTTTATCATTCATCAAGACGCGCAATCCGCCTTAAATTTAATTAACCGATTAGTTGAAGACGGCCTGGACCTAAAAATTTTTACTGCCGACCTAATTGAAACTCTGCGAAAAATTTTATTGATAAAAAGCGGCGCCGACCTGTCGCAGTATTCGCTTGACCTTTTATCCGAACAGCAGGCCTATCTAACCGAATACGCCAACAAGCTGAAAATTGACGAGCTGTTAAATATGATTGAAATTTTTATTGATAAAAAACAAGCGCTGAAAACGGCTGACATTCCTCAATTCCCGCTTGAGCTCGCCGTCATTCAACTTATCAATAAAAAATCACCTGTTGCTGAATCGCCGCCAACTGCCGCAGTCAAACTAACTGAAAATAAAACTGCCGCGCCAAAAAAAGCCCAACCTAAGGAGGGTGATTTGGCCGTGGCAAAATGCGCAGTTATTAAAGATAAAAACGCCACCGTAATTAGCTGCACTCTTGATTTTGTAACAGACAAATGGAGCGAAATTTTGGTAAAAGTTAAAGAGTATAATCATACCCTTTTTTCATTTTTGCGCGTTAATCGCCCGGTTGCCGTCAAAGACAATGTTGTCCAAATCGGCGTTTATTATAAATTCCATCTGGAGCGGATTTCCGAACTTAAAAACCGCCAGATTCTAGAAAATATTTTATCCGAAATAATCGGCGCTCCGGTGCAGGTTGAGTGCGTGTTGGTGGAACATAGGAGTGAACAGCCGGGTTTTGTTAAAGAAGACGCGGCAATCCAAAACCTCATGCAGGAGTTCGGCGGCACCATCGCCAAATAGCTTGAAATTTTTTATAATTTATGCTATTCTGGTTTATTATTGCGGGATCGTCTAACGGCCCCGGTACCAAAGCCCGCGATGAAGCTTGGTATAAGTGACAAGTTTGAATCGCGCGGAGGCGCCTGCGGCTTACACTAATGAAATTCAAACTGTGGCGATTGGCTTGGTACGGGGCAGGCAGGACATTTTTTTAGTGCGGGATCGTCTAACGGCAGGACTCCAGGTTCTGGACCTGGCTATCTTGGTTCGAATCCAAGTCCCGCAGTTTTACCCAAAAGAAATCATAATTAACGGCAGTCGCCTCTTCGGCGACCCACCGCCTGTCCGCCGACGAGGCGGAACGAGGTGGGGACAGTTATAAGCAATACCGCAATCAATGCACCATTTAAATTAATTCATTACGAAGCTTTTTTAACAAAAGGAGAAGCAATAAAACAGGAAAGATTTTATAAAAGTGGTTATGGGAAAGAAGTGCTAAAAGAAAAAATAAAAGAAACATTAAAACTTTTTGGTAAAACTGCGGGATCGTCTAACGGCAGGACTCCAGGTTCTGGACCTGGCTATCTTGGTTCGAATCCAAGTCCCGCAGCCAATTTTTAAATATCAACTTCCCTGCCTGAAAGATAATCAAAATATGTTTCACGCTTTTTTTACCCTGTCGAATTTTGTTAAAATTGAAGCGGGAGCGACACCAAACCCGCCATAAGTGTGTGCCTAAAACACGTTTCGCTTGATGTTTTAATGAAGTAAATTATGGCAAACAAAAATCTTACAAACGCAAAAAAAGCAAAGAATGACGAATTTTATACCCAGTATGGCGATATTCAAAAAGAGATTGCAGCATATCTGGAATTCAACTCCGATGTATTTCGCGGCAAGATAGTGTATTGTAACTGTGATGACCCGTATGAGAGCAATTTTTTTCGCTATTTCGTGCTCAATTTCAACAAGCTTGGATTAAAACAGCTTA
>CAYHQU010000033.1:0-8747 GCA_964358955.1 uncultured Gammaproteobacteria bacterium
ATAGAGTGTTTTATATTTTTATTAATAATATGGCTTGTTGACATTTTTTGTTTGCAGGCCGTGAGAAACAAAAATAAATATGCAGCAATACATCACAAAAGAGGGTTTAGAAAAAATGAAGGAAGAATTGGACGAGCTAAAGAAAGTCAAGCGGCCGCAGGTTATTGACAGAATCCAGAAGGCAAAAGAGCTTGGCGATTTATCAGAGAACGCCGAGTATGCCGACGCGAAAGATGAACAAAGTTTTATTGAAGGCAGAATTTCCGAGCTGGAGAATTTAATAAATAAGGCGCTGGTAATTGACAGCGCAAAAGCGAAGGGGCAGGTTGATATGGGCCGGACGGTTGTTGTTGAATGCGATGGCGGCACTCGGCAGTATACGATAGTCGGTTCAAAAGAAGCAAACCCAAGTCAGGGAATTATCTCCAACGAATCGCCCATTGGCCGGGCGTTTTTAGGAAAGAAAGTCGGGGAGACGGTTGAAGTGGAAATTCCGCGGGGAACGATGGTTTGCAAAATACTTGAAATAAAATAGTATTTTTTTAAAAACCTTCTGCTGGTCAGGGCGGAGGTTTTTTATTGGCGCGATGTAACGTGCAACGCGCAACGTGTAACGTGTAACGTGTAACGCAAGACGGGCACGGATTGTTTCATTGTTTCATTGTTCTATTGTCCCGCTACGCGGGATCACCCGTAGGGTGATTAAATTGTTGACTGACAGGGGGCGATGCCAATCCCGCGGCTACGGGACGAATGCATCCACCAACGCTCTAATGATACGAATGTAGGATTTTTAAATTGACAGCGAGCAATGGATATGATTAAATATAATTATTACGTTCTTTAAAGATAAACAGGCGAATGAAATAAAGGAGGCATTATTATGGCTGGGACAAAACAATTATTTCGGGTGATTGACACTCGGGTTGGCCGGGGCAGTATTTACGACCACGTGTTAAAAAGGACAATATCTTTAGGGCCGGTGATGGTTGGGACCGTGGCGCAAAGTTTATGCGGGAGCTGGCTTGAAGTTGAAGTGGTCAATGAAAATCATGGCCGGCGGCGGCGCGGGGCACCGATTGGCAAAGATGGTTTGCTTGACCATTTCGCGCTGCAACTGGAGCGGAGAGCCAAAATTGTCGGTATTTCCTGCAGTATTGTTAATTCGGCGCCAAGAGCAATTGAGCTGATAAAAATCTACAATGGCCTGCCCGAAGAATTACGTCCCAAAGCCATTATTGTTGGCGGCTGGCACGCAACCGATAGCCCAATTGAATTTTTGTCTGCTGGCGCTAACGCAGTTGTCCATGGCGAAGCCGAAGAAGTAATTGCGCCGTTGCTGGAAGCTATTCGGGACGGCCGGGAGTTGTCTGGTTTTAGGGGCGTGTCTTATCGGCTTGGCGATGATATTCGTTTAAGCGACTGTCGAGAACTGCATATTGCCGAAGGAAAAACTGAAAGCAAGCCGGAGCTTGGGTTTAACCAGATAGCATTGGACAGTTTGCCGCACCCGAATTTTGGGTTGGTGCGATTTGCCAAGCTAAAGGTTTATCCAGCGTGGGGCGTTCGCGGCTGCAGCGGCAAATGTAATTTTTGTCGGGTATGCAGCCTGCCGCCAAGATGGCTTTCAGTTGATCGCCGAACAGACCAGATAATTTCATTAATCTCCACCTTTGGCGCCCGAAAGATTTTCTATGTTGATGACCATCCTGAAGAGAATCTGGAATGTTATCGCGGCTGGCTTCAGAAATTAGCGCAATACAGAAAGACACATCGGATTCGGTTTGGGCTTATGACGCAAAATCGAGTATCGCTGGCGGAACATCCGGAAGTTTTACAGGAGATGCGCGAGGCCGGCATTCACACTTCGGCGCGGGGAATTGAGAGCGCGGTGCCGGAAAAGTTAAGGGCAATGCGCAAACCCTGGAATCCGAAAAAACTAAAAGGGTGGGCTAGGGTCTGGCGCAAGTCCGGGATTTACACGCATGATATGTTCATTATCGGTTTTCCAATGACTGAAGAAGAGCGGCAGGCCGCTGGCGAAGATTTTGTGATTACTCCCAGACAAGAGTTGAAAGCGATGTGGAAGCTGATTAAAATCTTGGGATCGGATACGGTTCAGCCGTTAGTGCTGACGCCGCTTCTAAATACCAAAGTTCGGAGACAGCTTGAAAGACAAGGCCGGATTTTGCCTTATGGCTGGGAGCGATACACTGGTTTTGAGGTAGTATTTGTCCCAGACAAGGGAGTGACGGCTGAAGAAATTCAGCGAGAGATTACGAGGTTTTCCCTGAAGTTTTATGCCTTTCATCTGATTTGGCCTTTCAAAGTGCTTTCGCTTTTGGTTCATTTGGTAAGGATCGGCTTGATTACTTGCGCCATGCCATTTTTTTGGACCAGGACGCCGTGGCCATGGCGACATGGTGAAACCTGGCATCGACTTTGGCGCAAGGCAATATTGCACTTTGGCGCCCATACCATCGTTATGAAAGTCACAAAAATGTGGCGAAAGCGGCGTAAAGCCGAAAATTCACCGCTTGGCCGTTGATCAAAAAATAGCGCAGTCCATCCGAAATTTGGGTGGACTTTTTTTCATGGAACATGAAACACGGAACACATAACAAATTGTTCCATGTTATGTGTTCCATAATTTGTTCCATAATTTTGACTATTTCCTAAATTTCCTGTAAAATTAAAATAAGGTTTTAACAAACAAAAAATATGTCTATTAAACTCCAAGACGAATACCAAACCCGTCTTGCCAAGCTGACTAAAATCAAAGAGCAGGGGATTGATCCTTATCCTGCCAGTTTTAAATGCAGCCACGAAATTGCCGCTGCCGCCCAGCTAAAACTTGGCGCCAAAAATATTAAAGTTGCCGGCCGGCTGCTAACCGTGCGAGTGATGGGCAAGCTGACGTTTGCGAATTTGCAGGATGGGACTGGAAAAATCCAACTTGCTTTTCAGCATGATGATGTTGGTAAAAACCAATATAATTTTTTTACTAAGTTAATTGACTCCGGGGATTTTATTGGGGTTTCCGGCGAGCTTTTTAAAACGCATAAAGGGGAGAGGACTATTAAAGTTAAAGAGTATAAATTATTGGCAAAAGCATTGCGGGGTTTGCCGGAGAAATGGCATGGGCTTAAAGACGAGGAGACGCGCTACCGGAAAAGATATTTGGATTTAATTTCCAATCCGGCCGTGC
The DNA here is from genome assembly GCA_964358955.1 of uncultured Gammaproteobacteria bacterium. GTDB lineage: Bacteria > Patescibacteriota > Patescibacteriia > Buchananbacterales > GWA2-38-13 > CAYHQU01. Next base: position 3,209 of record CAYHQU010000033.1, read on the forward strand.
GCGAAGTGTTTTTAAAACGAACGCAGTTTATTAAGGCGATGCGAGAGTATTTGGACAACAAAGGATTTTTGGAAGTGGAGACGCCGGTGCTGGAGTTAATTCCGGGCGGAGCCGAGGCCGAGCCGTTTATGACGCATCATAATACGTTAGATATTGATTTGTATTTAAGAATTTCTTTGGAGCTGCACCTAAAGCGGTTGGTTGTCGGCGGGTTTGATAAAGTATACGAGATTGGAAAAGTATTTCGGAACGAGGGGATGTCAACGCAACATTTGCAGGAGTTTACTTTATTAGAATTTTATTTAGGGTATGCGGATTATGAGGCGTTGATGAAATTTGTGCAAGATTTTTACACGACGATTATAAAGCAGACTTTTGGGAGTTTAAAGATTGAATACCAAGGCGGGGTGATAGATTTTAAGACGCCTTGGGCGCGGGTTGATTATGTTGAGATTTTAAAAAAGCTGGCGAGAGTTGATGTTACAAAAGCGACAGCGGCGCAGTTACGCGAGGCGTTAGAAAAATATAATGTTAAGGTAGAAAAGTCTGCTGGACGCGGGCGGCTGATTGATCAGCTTTACAAAAAAGTTGTTCGGCCGACTTTGGTGCAGCCGACATTTTTAATAAACCATCCGGTTGAAGTCTCGCCGCTGGCAAAAAGGCAGACGGATAATTTGTTGGTTGCGCAGCGGATGCAGGTTTTGGTCGCCGGGGCGGAGGTGGGAAATGGATTTTCCGAGCTTAACGATCCGGTTGATCAGCGGGAGCGATTTTTAGAGCAGATGAAGCTGCGCCAGGCCGGGGATAAGGAAGCGCAGATGATGGATGAAGATTTTTTAGAGGCGCTTGAACACGGGCTGCCGCCGACGGCCGGGTTTGGGGTTGGGATTGATCGGCTGCTTTTGATTTTAACCAATCAGGAGTCAATTAGAGATGTGGTGCTATTTCCGACGATGAGGCCCAACTAAAGCTGCGTGTTGGTGTCCTCACCAACACGCCGTTCGCAGATAGATATGAGAAAATTTTTTCAAGAGGCGCAATATGAATCATTAGCGTTTGTAACGACTACTATCTTGGATTGGAAGAAATTATTTTTAAATCACGATTTAGCGAAAATTGTTTTGGAATCTTTAAATTTTTATATCCAGAACGGAAGTTGGGAAGTTTATGTTTATGCTTTGATGCCTAACCATTTGCATTTAATTTTAAAAGTTTTAGAACCAAATAAGCTTAGCAGCGTTTTAGGTAATTTTCATAAATTTACAGCTAGAACAATAGTAAAATATTTAAAAGAAAATGATCGTCAACTATTGAAAGATTTTCTTGTTAATAAAATTGACCGTGAATACCAAATTTGGCAACGAGAGCCGGTTGTAAAAAATATTATTTCTGAAGATTTTTTAAGACAAAAAGTTAATTATATTCATGAAAATTCCACGCAAGAAAGATGGAGGGGGATTTTAAAGATTAACGATCCTTGGGATTATGAATTTTCCAGCGCGCGGTTTTATTATACCGGGATTAATGATAAATATTTAAATTTAACAAGATTGGTGCTTTAAGCGGCGGGTCTGTTGGTGAGGACACCAACAGACAGCAGGGAGAGACGTGGTGTTGTTTCCGACAATGAGGCCATTGTAAAATTTCAAATTCACCTAATTTTTAATTCACCCATTCGGCTCGCTATGCTCGCTCAGGGCAGGCTCTAATAAAATTCTAAATTCCCAATAATATGACTAGAGAAAAAGCTTGGGAGTTGTTGGGACAGCACCTACACGAACAATCAAATATTTTTCATTCGTTAGAGTCGGAGGCGATAATGAGGGCTTTGGCGCGGAAGTTTAGGGAAGATGAGGAAAGGTGGGGGATCATCGGGCTTTTGCACGATGTTGATTGGGAAGAGACGATGGAGAAGCCGGAGCTGCACGGGGTGCGGTGTCAGGAGATTTTACGGGACGCTGGCGCCGATGAGGAGATGATTTCGGTAATTGTGTCACACGTATATGGTCACGGTAGTTTTGCAGATAAGGCGCGGACAGAAAAAACAGAGCACGCGCTGGCGGCGGCAGAGACGATTACGGGTTTGATTTTTGCGTCGGCCCTAGTTCATCCGGAAAAAAAGTTATCCTCTGTTGTGCAGGTTAAATCAATAAAGAAAAAAATGAAAGACAAATCATTTGCGGCAAAGGTGAATCGGGATGTAATTAGGGAGTGCGAGAAAATTGGAATATCAGTTGATGAATTTATTGAATTAAGTTTAGGAGCGATGCAGGGGATTGCTGATAAGATTGGGTTATAAATAATTGTATTGTCGTGCTGTAAGCCAGGGGATCCCTCGGCTCGTCCCGCTAAGCGGGACTTACTCGGGATGACAACTGGTATTTTTATGAAACGCGTAATGGTATTTGGGACATTTGATATTTTTCATCCGGGACACCTAAGTTTTTTAAGGCAGGCAAAAAAGTTTGGGGAGCAGTTGATTGTCGTGGTCGCTAGAGACAAAAACGTTTTAAAAATAAAAGGACGGCAGCCGGTTAATTCGGAAAGCTCGCGGCTAAATCAGCTAAAAGTTGTGAATATTATTGACAAAGTTTTTTTGGGAAATTTGGAAAATCCTTATAAAATTATTGATGAGATTAAGCCGGAGGTAATTTGTCTCGGCTATGATCAAGAAGTTTATACGGAAGAGCTAGCAAAGAGATTTTCAAAAATTAAAATATATCGGTTGAAAGCATTTAAGGAAGATAAATATAAATCGTCAAAATTGACATCAAAAATGATGCCATCCTAAAATTAGAATGTCATCCCGAAGCGAGTCTATTGGTTAAGTTGACCAAGCACGAAAAACATAGATTCGGCATTCCTTTAAAAGCGAAAAAGTGTAGCGAGGGATCCCAATGTTTACAAGATGCGACTGTCAAAATAACAAACATCAGCACATTTTGCCTTGGGATCCCTCACTACCATTGTGGTTTTAATTAACAAGTGCTAAAAATATAATTATCATTATTAATTAACATCTACAATAGGCCCGTATCGGGATGACAATATAATAAATTAAAAAAAATCGTATGCTAGATATAAATTATATTCGGAAAGACCCGGAAGGGGTGGAAAAAAACGCAAAAAACAAAGGCCTAAAAATTGATTTTATAAAATTATTAAAGTTAGATGAAGACAATCAAATATTAATGAAGAAGATTGACGCGCTGCGGGCCGATATAAATAAAGCCTCAAAAAGTAAGCCAGATGCGGTAGCAATTAAAAAATTGCGGGCGATGGGAGAGGAGATAAAAAAATTGGAAGAAGAGAAGAGGGGGATGGAGGAGAAGTTACGCGAGCTGCTTTGGAAGATTCCTAATATGGTTTCAAAGGATACGCCGGTTGGTAAAGATGAAAAGGATAATAAAGTTTTAAGAATAGTTGGAGAGAAGACAGGGTTTAAATTTCGGCCAAAAGAGCATTGGGAGTTGGGAGAGGCGCTGGATGTTGTTGATTTTAAAAGAGCGTCAAAAGTATCAGGCAGCAGATTTGTGTATTTGAAAAATGAGTTAGCATTAATGCAGTTTGCGATTGTTCAGCATATATTTAATATATTGACTAACGAAAAAATTTTATCGCAAATTGTAAAAAACGCAAAGTTAAAAGTTTCCGCTAAACCATTTATCGCGGTCGTACCGCCGGTTTTTGTTAAGCCAGAAGTTATGGATCGGATGGCGCGGCTTGAGCCCAAAGATGAACGTTATTATATTAAATCTGACAATCAATTTTTGGTTGGCAGCGCGGAACATACTTTAGGACCGCTTCATATGGATGAAGTTTTGCAGGAAAAAGATTTGCCTTTACGGTATATTGGCTATTCAACGGCTTTTCGGCGGGAAGCTGGTTCTTATGGAAAAGATACTAAGGGAATGATTCGCGTTCATCAGTTTGATAAATTGGAAATGGAATCTTTTTCAGTTGCCGAGGATTCAATTTTAGAACAGGATTTTTTAGTGGCGATTCAGGAATATTTAATGCAGTCTTTGGGGTTGCCGTATCGGGTTGTGCAGCTTTGCACTGGCGACATGGGCGGACCTGATGCTCGCCAGATTGACATTGAGACCTGGATGCCGGGACAGAATACTTACAGAGAGACGCATACCGCGGATTTAATGACAGATTATCAGGCTAGAAGATTAAAAATTCGGGTAAAGCGACGGGACGGTAATGAGTTAGTTCATATGAATGACGCGACGGCGATTGCAATCGGCAGAACTTTAGTCGCGATTATGGAAAATTATCAGACAAAAGAGGGAACAGTTAAAGTTCCCAGCGTGCTACAAAAATATTGCGGATTTCAGGAGATAACTAATTGCTAAATTGCTCAATTGATAAATTGTCAACTATTATTACGGATAGAATGAAATTATGCCTATTTTGAAATTTTATTTATTATGTTGTTCAAAGGTTATTTTTTTTAAACATAATCCAAGAGTGATAATTGTTGGCAGTGATTTTAACAACAATAAGATTGCGGCCGATATTTATCAATCGCTGCTTAAAAATAATAATGTTAAATTGATTGAAAGTTTTCAGGACGATGTAATTTCAGTTTTTTTTGAAATATTAAATTTAAAAAACAGGCGGTCGCCTTTGGGATGGATTAATATTATTATTGACGCGGTATCAATGGCTTTTTTTGCGGCCAGATATCCGAAGATTTTGATTTTTGATTTGCGACTGCAGCCGGAGTTAGAGATAAATTATTTGTTAAAATTATTAAAACCGAGAGCGGCAGTTTTTTATAAAATTGAAGATAAAAATATAAAAAATTATAAAAAAATCGCCGAGGCAGTATCGGAGAAGGGGATAGTCTTTTTAAATCAAGACGAGGAGAATCAGCGAGATTTTGATTGTTTATTGGCAAAGATTAAATATTTTGCTGCTAATAAATTAGAGGAATTAAATAGCTCGGTGGTTAATTTTATTGAAAAAAAATATTTTATAGAATTATGAAAAATAAGATTAAAATTGGAGTCATTTTTGGCGGACGATCGGGCGAGCATGAAGTTTCTTTAGTTTCGGCGAGTTCAGTGATAAAGGCGTTGGATAAGAAAAAATATCAGATTATTCAAATTGGCATAGGCAAGGACGGGCGCTGGATTTTTGGAAATTCTGCGATGACGATATTAAAGAACAAAAAGCGATTTTTAAATAAGACATTTAAGGGCGTTTTGCCTGACCCGACAATAAAATCGGTGGCGGATGTTTTTTTTCCGGTTTTGCATGGGCCGTTTGGGGAGGACGGGACAATTCAGGGCTTGTTTGAGATGGCCGGTGTGCCCTATGTTGGTTCGGGGGTTTTGGGCTCGGCGGTCGGGATGGATAAAATTATTCAAAATCAATTATTTGATAAAGCGGGCCTAAAGCAGGCAAAATATTTTTGGTTTTTAGGCAAGGGTTGGCCGAAGAGCTCTGCGAGCGTAAAAAAACAGGCGAGGGAATTACTGACCTTTAATACTTAACTTCATCTCATTTTTGTGAGATAATGAGGGTA
>CAYHQU010000034.1:0-8704 GCA_964358955.1 uncultured Gammaproteobacteria bacterium
AGAATGCCGGTGCGACGGAGTTGGAACGTGTAAAAGTTATAAAAATTTGTGCCCGCCGGACGGCAGTTTTCCGACCGGCATGATTTTTTGCGAGGATTTTGAGAGCGGGAATTTGTTAAAATGGGAAGCAACAGCGGGAATAAATAATGAACAGTTGGGTAGCAACCGTTTTGCGCAAATTGATTATTCGCCGGGCACGGGCGAGACGGCACAGGCGAGCCGGATGCGCCGGTTAGCCGTGAGCCTAGCTACACCACCGCAGTCGCGATTGTATATTAAATATGATTTATTTATAACATCAAATTTTCATATCGGTCCTTTCTTTTTCTATTTTCTTAATTTATTTCAAGAGCCGAGTTATTCAATTTCATTTTTGCACCGCACCGATTATGGACCTGCTCCGGAGCAAATTGTTTTTAGGGCGGTTAGCGATAATAATAGAAATATTTTTAAAGAATGGTCAGTATTAGAGATGAGTAAATTAACTAAAAATAGTTGGCATAAAATTGAAGTTTTTATCCAATATAATCAAGCCGGACAAGCGAATGGCGTTCATCAGATTTGGGTTGATGGTAATTTAATAAGTAATAAGAATGATGTAGTTTATAAAAATGGCAGTGAAGTTTATAACCGGTTGGAAATCCCCAGTTTTGGTGGAGACGATGGACATTTGCCGACGATGGGAGATGTTGTGTTTGTTGATAATGTGCAGATTTGGGCTGGAAAACCGGCAGGGGCAAGCGGAGGCGGGACGACGCCGACACAAAATTTAACCGCGAGTATTATTTTGCCGACAGCGCCAGCCGACGGTTATGCGCGCGGTGATTATTTAAAATTCAGCGCGGCGGTTTCGGGCGGAAGCGGCCGTTACATTTACAGCTGGCAAGACGGGACAACGAGCTTAGGGACGACAGCCGAGATTGTGACTGACGCTTTAGCACAGGGGACGCATACAATTAGATTAACAGCAACAGACACGGCATCAGGCGGGACGGCGACGGCGTCGCAAAATATAACTGTTGGTCCGCCGGCGTGCCGGCGAGTTTACGGCGATGGCAATCATAATAAATTAGATTTAGTTTATATCAGGGATTTTGACCGAACGCCGGAGGAATTTGAGGGCGATATTGATGGATTTTTAAATTATGTTCACCCGCAAGGAAAAGATTATTATAATGGTTTGTTTAAAGTCAATCCGATTAAAAATTATACCAATAAATTTAATGTTTATTACTATACAGTTAAGGAACTGTATCGCGAACCAAGCAGCTCTCTTGACGCGATGCAGTTTGCCAACAGTCAAGATTTTTTAGATGTCTGTTCATTTGCCAACGGCATTGGTTTTGCTTCACAATACTCGGGACGATGGGATCGAATCGCGGATCGTTCCAAAAAATTCAGGTTTGGTTTTAATTTCAATGACGCGGATCCGTATAACTGGTTGGGGCAGATTCATGAGGCAGGGCATGCATTATTTGGGTTGCTGGATATTTATTATAGGGCGGGAGTCCAAGCATGCCATCAGGATTATAACCGTTATTGCGATTTTGATATGTGCAATAATAAAAGGATAGCGAATGGATGGACGACAGATTATATTTGCGAAAAAATTTGCTTAGATGAAAAAGATGTGGAGCCGTGTATTAAAGACGAATATAATCGTTATCATTATCGTTTAGCTGACCCAGATGAATATTATGAAACATCAGGGATTATGACTGGACGCGGTGCGGTATTTAATCCCGATGATATAAAAAGAATTGAATATGTTTTAAATAATATTTATCGCTTATGAAAAAGTTAATTTTTAGTTTTTGTTTGTTGATATTACTAAGCACGCCGACGTTGGCGCAAAATATTGATTTAACAAAAGCAATTATTTTAAATTTGGAATTTAAAGCCGGCAGTTTATTTTTGCAAGACAGTAGAATTGTTTATAATTATCCGCCGAATTTACAGGCGGCGCCGGAGGCGGAGTTGCAGATAAAAATTTTGGCAGCGGATGGACAGGCGCTTGGGCAATATTCGGAGTTTGATCCGCGAGTGATTTTTGCTGATGAGTTTGACGAGACCGGAAAGCTAATTTCTGGCGGAGTTAGTAAGAGCGAAGAGGCGAGCTGGGATTTAATTTTACCGGTTTGGCCGACGATGGCAAGGGTTGTTATTTTTGAGGGCGAAAAAGAGCTGTTAACGATTGACACTGGGGAAATTTTTAAGAATTTTTGTCAGGCAAAAAATGAAATTTGCGATCCGGACTGTAAAGCATTTAAAGACCCGGATTGCAAGGCAGAAATTTTGACGCCTTTAAATTTAGGGATTTTGGGCGGGGCGGCGCTGATAATTATTTTGGCGGCGGTTTTGATAGTTATAAAAAAGAAGCGACGGGGAGGGGATGATTTTGCGGAGCCGAAACAAGAGCCGCCGGCGGGATAAACACGTAACATGGAACACATAACACGTAACACATAACACATAACATGGAACAAAATAATAAAGGACAATTTCACGATATATTAAAAATTAAGATGGATGATTTTGTCCATTTAATATATAAATTAACCAGAGATTTCCCAAAAGAAGAATTATACGGAGTCGTCTCTCAAATAAGAAGGGCTGTGCTTTCAATTATTTTAAACTATATTGAAGGATATGCCAGACAAAAAGATAAAGTTTATAAAAATTTTTTAGAGATATCCTATGGTTCTCTTAAGGAAGTAAAATATTTATTATTTTTTTCTTATAAAGAGAATTATTTATCAAAATTTGATTACCAAAAAAGCTTAAAGATGGCCGATGAAATCGGCGCCATGCTTTGGAAAACGATTGAAGCACGTAACACATAACACATAACACATAACAAATTGTTCCATGTTCCATGTTATGTGTTCCATGTTCTCTGTTCACGGTTTGACACCGTGATTTTTTTGTTCTATAATGGATAATTAGATAATTGAAATGGTTAAATTGTCAAATTGCTAAATTGTTAAATTAAAATTTTATATTTATTTTATGACTAATAGTAATTTTATAGACATTCGCGGCGCTAGGGTTCACAACCTCAAAAATATCAGCGTTAAGATTCCGAAAAATAAATTTGTGGTGCTAACGGGGATTTCAGGGTCGGGAAAATCGTCTTTGGCGTTTGATACAATTTACGCGGAAGGGCAGCGCCGATACGTTGAAAGTCTGTCTTCTTACGCCAGGCAGTTTTTAGGGTTGATGGATAAGCCGGATGTTGACCAAATTGACGGGCTGTCGCCGGCGATCGCGATTGATCAGCGGTCGACAATTACCAACCCGCGGTCAACGGTCGGGACGATTACGGAAATTTATGATTATTTGCGGCTTTTATTTTCAAGAATTGGCCATGTCCATTGTCCGGGTTGCGGACGAGAATTATTTCAGCAGACGCCGGCGCAAATTATGAAAAAAGTTTTAGAGCTGGCGGCAAAAAAAGAGACAGAAATAATTATTTTTTCACCAGTTAAAGCCGACAAAAATGATAATCCCGAAGAGACAGTTAGCGAGATTGCAAAGGCGGGTTATTTTTCGGCGAGAATACAAGGCGAGATAAAACCGTTAAATAAAATCACGGCGGCGGATTTGAATTCTGGTTTGAAATATATTGAAGTTTTGGTGAGCCAGACAAAAATTCCGGCGGCGAGCAGACGAAAAAAATGGCAGCAGGATGATTTATTAAAAGCGATTGAGCTGGCGATTGATTTAAGCAATGGGCAAGTTATTGCCAGCACAGTTTCGCCAAAGAAGGATTATTATTATTTTCAATATTATCATTGTCCGGACTGCGGAATAAGTTTGTCAGAGCAGGAGCCGAGAAATTTTTCTTTCAACAGTCCGGCGGGAGCTTGCCCGAGGTGTTTAGGATTAGGGACGCGGCTTGAGGTTGACGCCGAGCTAGTAATTCCGAATAAAAAATTAACATTAGCGCAGGGGGCGATAAAGCCCTGGACGCGGAATTTTTTTAACCAGGGCTGGTATTGGGAGATATTAAAAAAGGCGGCGGCGGAAAATAGTTTTTCGCTTGATGTTCCGGTCGCCGAGCTGCCGGAAAATAAATTAAAATTAGTTTTATACGGCACGGGCGAGAAGAAATATTTGCTTTCTGACGGCGAGGAAAGGATTTTTGAAGGGGTAATAAATTTATTGTTTAAAAAATTTCAGGAGACGGCTTCGGAATATCTAAAGCGGGAGATTTCGCAATATATGAGAGTTTTTGTCTGCCCGGAATGCAAGGGCAAGAGATTAAAGCCCGAGTCGCTGGCGGTTACGGTTTTAGGGAAGAATATTTCGGAGATTTCGGCGATGACAGTTGATGAGTCAAAAAAATTTTTTAATAAATTTTTTGAGAAGGGGGCGGCATTAGAGGCGCAAGAGAAGCAGGTTGCAAATTTAATAATTAAAGAACTTAGAAAGCGAATTGAGTATTTAGAAAATGTCGGGCTTAATTATTTAACGCAAGACCGGTCGGCGATAAGCCTTTCGGGCGGAGAAGTTCAGCGCGTTCGGCTGGCGACGCAAATCGGCCTTAATTTATCGGGCGTTGTTTATATTTTAGACGAGCCGTCAGTAGGCCTGCATCAAAAAGACAACAAAAAATTAATTGACACTTTAAAAAATTTGCGGGATTTAGGAAACACGGTGATTGTCGTTGAGCACGACGCGATGACGATGGAAGAGGCGGATCATATTATTGATATCGGGCCGGGGGCGGGGCTTGAAGGCGGGGAGATTGTGGCCGAGGGAACGCCGGCGGAAATTAAAAGGAATAAAAATTCAATTACCGGCGGTTATTTGGCGGGAAAAAAAGAAGTGCCAAAGGCGACTAAGTACCGGAAAGGCAGCGGCAAGACGATTGAAATTTTAGGAGCGGAGGAATTTAATTTAAAAAATATAGACGTAAAAATTCCGTTAGGAAAATTTGTTTGTTTAACCGGCGTTTCGGGTTCGGGGAAATCAACACTGATGCTTGAGATTTTAGTTAAGGCGTTAATGAAAAAATTTTATCGGGCAAAAGAACTGCCGGGAAAACACAAAGAAATTTTGGGAGCAGAAAATATTGATAAAGTAATTTCAATTGACCAGTCGCCGATCGGGCGGACGCCGCGGTCTAATCCGGCGACTTACACGGGGGTGTTTACTTATATCAGGGATTTGTTTACGCAGACGCCGGAGGCAAAAATCCGCGGGTATGACGCGGGGAAATTTAGTTTTAACGCGCGCGGGGGGAGATGCGAGACCTGCGCGGGCGAGGGAATGGTAAAAATTGAGATGCAGTTTTTGCCGGACGTTTATGTTGCCTGTGAGGATTGCCATGGCAGCCGGTATCGCGCGGAAGTTTTAGAAGTGCATTATCAGGGGAAAAATATTGCCGAGATTTTAGAGATGTCGGTAACGGAAGCGATGAGATTTTTCGGGCGGCAGCCGATTATTTATCAAAAGCTAAAAATTTTAGCGGAGGTTGGGCTGGGCTATATTAAATTGGGTCAGCCGGCGACAACATTGTCCGGAGGCGAGGCGCAAAGAATTAAATTAGCAACGGAACTTTCGCGGCGGGCGACGGGCAAAACTTTATATATTTTGGACGAGCCGACAACCGGGCTGCATTTTGAAGATATTAAAAAATTATTAGAAGTGCTTAATAAATTGGTTGACAAGGGAAACACAGTTTTAATTATTGAGCATAATTTGGATGTGATAAAATGCGCCGATTGGGTGATTGATTTAGGGCCGGAAGGGGGCGATAAAGGCGGGGAGGTGGTAGCGGTTGGGACACCGATTGAAGTCGCGAAGGTTAAAAAGTCGTATACTGGGCAGTATCTTAAATCAGTGCTATAATAGGGTTAGGAGAGGCTTGTTTATATAGTTCTCCCCCTTGGACAAGGGGGAGTTAGAGGGGGTTTGAGACGTATGCAAAATCACATGCTGTCCAACCACCCCTAACCCCTCCTTGTCAAAGGAGGGGAAACTAAAGGAGAAAGTTTGATGGATAGAGATAATAGGTTACACAATTTGAAAACGAAACAAGGAATAAGAAAAAAACTTCGCAACGAAATGACGCGGTCGGAATATAAACTTTGGTATTTTTTGAGAAGAAGTTATTTAGGATATAAGTTTCGACGTCAGCATGGTATTGGTCCTTACATTGCAGATTTTTTCTGTCCCCATTTAAGATTTATTATTGAAGTGGATGGTGATGTTCATGGTCATCCTGTTCAAAAAAAGAAAGATAAAGTTAGACAAACATATTTAGAGGATTTGGATTTTAATATTAAACATTATCATAATGATGATATTTTAAATAATATTGAGGAAGTGGTTAATGATATTGGGAGAACTTGCAGATATCTTCATGGCCAGCGCGCTAAAAGTCCAACCACCCCCAACCCCTCCTTGTCTAAGGAGGGGAAAACGACGACGGACGATAGTCCAATCAACTAAAATTTGGAGAGGAAGTAAATGAAATCTTATGCCAAAGTATAACCACAAAAAAATTGAATCTAAATGGCAGAAGTATTGGGAGAAAAATAAAGTTAACCGAGCGGTGGATTTTGATAAGCGCGAAAAATATTATTGTTTGATTGAGTTTCCATATCCGTCGGGGGACGGGTTGCATGTTGGGCACGTGCGGCCGTATACGGCGTTAGATATTGTCGCGCGGAAAAGACGGATGGAAGGTTATAATGTTTTATATCCGTTTGGGTTTGACGCGTTTGGTCTGCCGACAGAAAATTACGCGATAAAGACGGGAGTACATCCGGCGGAAGTGACGAAGAAAAATATAAAGAAGTTTACAGACCAACTTAAGCAGGTTGGTTATTCTTTTACTTGGGATAGGGTTGTAAATACCTCTGATCTGAAATATTATAAATGGACACAATGGATATTTTTAAAAATGTTTGAAAACGGATTGGCTTATAAGGATAAAATCGCGATTAATTGGTGCAAGTCGTGCAAGATTGGATTAGCAAATGAAGAAGTGGTTAATGGAGTTTGCGAAAGATGCGGGGGTGAAGTTGAGAGAAGGGAGAAGGAGCAGTGGATGTTGAAGATTACGGCGTATGCGGAGCGGTTGATAAAAGATTTGGATTTGGTAGATTATGTTGAGCGAATAAAAGTGCAGCAAGTAAACTGGATTGGAAAGTCGGAAGGAGCGGAGGTTGCATTTCAGATTACCAAAACACAAAAACACAGAAAACACCCCGCACCAGAACAAGTTCAGTACGGGGCAGGCAAAAACACAGAAAACACCCCGCACCAGAACAAGTTCAGTACGGGGCAGGCAAAAACACAGAAAACATTTGGGGAATTGAAGGTTTATACCACTCGTCCCGATACTTTGTTTGGGGCGACGTTTATGGTGGTGGCGCCGGAGCACCCATTAATTTCCGATTGCAGATTTCAGATTTCAGATTGGGACGAAGTTGACAATTATATAAAAAAGGCAAAGAAAAAATCAGATTTAGAGCGAGCGGATTTGACAAAGGAAAAGACCGGAGTGGAGTTGAAAGGAATTAAAGCAATTAATCCAGTTAACGGCGCAGAGATTCCGATTTTTGTGGCGGATTATGTAATGATGGGATATGGGACGGGAGCGATTATGGCGGTTCCGGCGCATGATCAGCGGGATTTTGAGTTTGCAAAGAAGTATGCGCTGCCTGTTGTGCAAGTGATTACGCCTGACGGTCAGACCCCCCCCAACCCCCCCTTATCTAAAGGGGGGAAAACGACGCGGTTAACGGAGGCGTATGAAGACATTGAAGTTGGGGTAATGATAAATTCGGGACAGTTTAATGGGATGGCAGTTAAGGAGTGTATCAAAAAAATTACAGCTTGGCTTGAAAAAGAAAAATTAGGAAAGAAAGCTGTTAATTATAAATTACGCGACTGGGTTTTTTCAAGGCAGAGGTATTGGGGAGAGCCGATACCGTTAATTTTTTGCTCGGAGTGCAAAAAATTAACGGAAAGTCCAAAGTCCAAAGTCCAAAGTCCAAAGTTTTCTACAGGAGAATTATTAAATCCGGGGTGGTTTGCAGTGCCGGAAGATCAGCTGCCGCTTGAGCTGCCAAAAGTTGAAAAATATGAGCCGACTGATACGGGCGAGTCGCCGCTGGCGGCGATTCGGGATTTTGTTGAGACGACGTGTCCGAAGTGCGGCGGGCCGGCGAGAAGGGAGACGGACACGATGCCGAATTGGGCGGGATCAAATTGGTACTTCCTCGCATATACTATGCTCGGAAGTCAAAAGTCAAAAGTCAAAAGTCAAAAGTATATTTGGGATAAGAAGAAAATGGAATACTGGATGCCGGTTGATTGGTACAACGGGGGGATGGAGCATACGACTTTGCATTTACTTTATTCAAGATTTATTTATAAAGTTTTGTGGGATATTGGAGCAGTGCCGCACGAATGCGGGCCAGAGCCGTATAAAAAACGGACCGCGCACGGAATGATTTTGGGCGAGGGGAATGAAAAAATGTCCAAATCGCGCGGCAACGTGGTGACGCCGGAAGAAGTTGTTGAGGAGTTTGGAGCAGATACATTGCGGGTGTACGAGATGTTTATCGGGCCGTTTGAGCAGGCGGCGGCCTGGGATAGCAAGGGGATTTTAGGGGTAAAGCGGTTTTTAGATAAGGTGTGGGTGCTTGCGAGTAAGTCCAAAGTCCAAAGTCCAAAGTCCAAAGTC
>CAYHQU010000035.1:0-8635 GCA_964358955.1 uncultured Gammaproteobacteria bacterium
CTTTACAGCCGCCGCTCGGGCCGAGCGCTGTTTTTAAATATAATCCATTATTTTCTAAGCAGCTCGGTGGCATTAATAATTTATCGGCTCGGTTACGGATTTGATCCATTTATTCATCAGGCAACAGAAAAAGTTATTTTTGATTTTGGATATATTTTACCAAAACCATTTTATTATGTCGGCCATTATGTGTTAGTAGTAATTTTAGCAAAAATTGCCGGCGCCAGCGTGGCGCAGATAGATAAATTTTTAGTGCCGGTACTTTTTTCCGGCGCAATTCCGGCGGCAATTTATTTTGTTTTTAAAAAAATTTCCACCAAAAATATTTTTAACATTACTTTGCCGATTGCCGCTTTAATTTTGCCTTATAATTCTTTTATTGTTACGACGCCGCAGGCGAGTGCAAATATTTTTATATTACTAATAATAATTTTGTCATTAGTTTATATCGCATCTAAAAAAGCCAAAAACTGGCTGGCAGTTTTAGCTTTTTTTACGGCGGCGACGCTTTTTATTCATCCTTTAGCCGGCATTCCCGCTTTAATCTTTTTATGTTTAGTAATATTTTTTCCAACGTCAAAAGAAGCATTTAAAAATTTTAACAATGCAAAAATATTTTTATTTTTAGGGTTTATAGTTTTGTCTTTTTTTATAATTCCGTTGATATTTTTATTAAATTCATACCTGAACAACAACATTGGCGCTGAGGTAAGTTTTAATTATTTAGACGATTATTCAAAAATTTTCAGCGCTTTTGAATTTTTAAAGCCATATTTTAAAAATCATTTCCGGTTAATTTATGATTTAGTTTATTTGTTTAGCAACAATATTTATTTGGTTTTGCTGTCAATTGCCGGGATTGGACTTATTGTCGCGGCGGCAAAAAAACAAATTAGGGCTTTTTATATTTATCCGCTTACTTTTATAATTTTAATTGTTAATTATTTGGGACTGCAAGCGCTATTTAATTTTTCTTATTTAATTGATTATGAACGATACAATTATCCGGCAAGAATTTTGGAGATTTCTTTTTATTTTTTACTGCCGCTTATTTTGTATGCTTTTTTTCAACTTTTCAAAAAAATGTATTCAAGGACAATGATTGTAAAAATTGCGGGATTAATTTTTGTCTCATTGGTTGCGACTGGCTCGCTTTACATATCATACCCGCGCACCGATGATTATCATCTTGACCGCGGGTATAATATTACGCAGGCGGATATCAACGCGGTTAGATATATTAACGACACAGAAAGGGATGATTATATTGTCTTAGCCAATCAGATGACATCGGTGGCGGCGATTAAAGAATTTGGTTTTCTAAAATATTTCCCGGCGGCGGACGGGTCGGGAAAAAAATATTTTTATTATCCAATTCCGACTGGCGATCCGCTTTATCAATTTTATTTAGATATGGTATATAAAAAACCGACCCGCGAATTAGCGGCCGGCGCCGGGAAACTTGTCGGTGTTAACACGATTTATTTAATTTTGGATAATTATTGGTGGGAGTTTGATAAATTAGTTGAAGAGGCAAAGCAGGAGGCAGATGCCTGGCAGGCGATTGACCAGGGAAAGGCGTATGTGTTTCGGTATCTAAACAAATCTAACGCCAATCCGTAACGCGAATCTAATGCTAATCATTCCCAGTAAATGCGGAGTGCCAGGGCTTTGCCCGGACTAATCGCGGCCTTTCGGCCCGAGCTCAAGGCCAAGGGCAAAAGCCATAATACTCCTTTTTTCTATATTAATAGCCCTATTAATTTTTTAATATAATTATCAATATCTAACCCCGGCGATGATGGCTGGGTGTTTTTTTTAAGGTCAGCGATTACCTCGTGGTGTTTTAAAAAATAAGACAAAACTTCGGCCAAATTTTTTTCGTTGCCGGGTTCAAAAGTAAAACCGTTGTAGTTGTCTTTCACTAGCTCCGGGATGCCGCCGATATCGGAGGCGATAACGGGCACACCCATTGAAAGGGATTCATAAATCACGCTTGGAGAATTTTCGTAACAAAAAGAAGGGACGACAATTAGGTCGGTTTGATGATAAATTTGGGCGAGAGCCGAATGTTTAATATAGCCGTAAAATTTAAAGCGGTCGTCGTTGTCGGTAGCTTGTTTCAATTTTTGTTCAATGCTTCCCTGCCCGACGATTTTAAGCTCCCAGTTTTGGGTTGGCAGTTTTTTTAGAGTTTCAATTAAAAAAAGAATGCCTTTAGAAGCTTCAAGCTGGCCGATGTAGCTAAATATTACTTTATCGCCGTATCGGTGGGCTTGGGGCAATTCTTGAGCAGATTGCGGTTTTACAACTGGATTTTTTAAAACTGCTTTTTGGGAAAAATAAAAAAAACCGCGCACTTTATAATATTTTAGGAGCCATTCGGAAGGAGAAACAAAAACAGCGGGCGAGCCAAAAAGCCAGCGGCAGATTTTTTCATAGACTTTATCAATTATTAAAAAAGGTTTTTCTTGGCCGTAAATTATCAGGCCGGACGGACGGGCGAGCTGGACGTCGTGGGCGGTATGCACGTGTTTAATATTTAGCTTGGCAATCAGTTTCGGAATTAAAAAACCAATGCCTTTTAAGTTGTGGGTCATTATAATTTCTGGTTTTTCTTGCTGTAAAATTTTTTTCACCTTTAAATAGCTGGAAAAATTAAAAACATCAAGCGGGTGCCAAAAAAGACGAAGCCAGACAGGACGACTATTAATGTCAATGAATGAAGAGATGTTTGTCGGTTTTATCCGATATATTTTTAGACCTTCAAAATTTTCAAGTTCATCTTTACGGCCGAGAGTTATTAAAAAGACATCATGCCCCTGTTTTTTTAAGCCAAAAATAATATTTTCAACCACGACTTCAGCGCCGCCGCGACTATATGGCCGATACAGATTATTGATTAGGCAAATTTTCATAAATAATAATTCGTAATGCGATACTTTCATACTTTAAAGTATGAAAGTATTTAGAATTATAATCTAATATTTTTTTTCTGTTTTGATTTATCCAACGCTGTCAAAGCATCTATTATTTTTTTCCTTTGATTCTTTTTGGTAATTTTTATAATATCATCAATCATAATGTCTACCGAATGGTAGCGACGGCGGGTTGCCGCCCAGCTAAAATAATCATCAATTCCTTTTAAAGGGGCTGGCTTATCCGGTATCGCGGTTTTTTTTCCTTTAATTCGACTGATGACTCTTTTATAGCCAGCTCCATACTGTTTTAGCCAAATATTAATCCTGGCAACGGTTGCGGAAGATGTATTTAACTCTTTTGTTATTTCCTCGTATGTATATTTATCAAGCAGCAACTTGGCAATATATAATCTTTTTGCAAGCATTAATAACTCCTGCGAACCCAATAAATCCGCCAGTAGTTCGGCGGCTTCATTGGGGTTTTTAAGCGATACCATGGCGTTACAAAGAGACAATAAAAGTTTTTGCTGATCTTTTTTGTTTAAATTTTGTCTTAAAGAAAATTTTGCCATACACTAATACCCCGATACTTTCATACTTTAAAGTATGAAAGTATTTACTTATTTTTATTATAGTATAATAAAAATATGATTGCAATTAGTATTCCAAATGTATCAATTAAAATGTCTCTAATGCTCCCCTGCCGGCCGGCGACAATGCTTTGGTGCAACTCGTCGGTTAGTGCATATACAACAGACGCGAAAGCAGAGGATGCAATTGCCACTTTAGTAGAAAATTGATAATTTTTCAAGGCGCGAAAAAATAAGTAAGTCAGCACAAAATATTCGGACATATGCGCAATTTTGCGAAAAATTGTATCCCAAAAATTTGGCAGCGAAGATTTTAGGTCGGGTTGGGAAGAAAAATAAAAAATGACAGCTATCCAGACAAAAACAAGCAGCCAGTCAATTATGATTTTTTTACTTTTTGACATAAAAATTATAATGATTTATATAAATTACCTAATTTTTCTCCAATAATTTCCCAGGAATATTTCTGTTCCACTTTAAACCGACCCTGCTCCCCGAATTTTTTTGCCAGCTCATCATTTTCAAGAATTTTTTTAATTTTTTCCGCCAGGTCGGCGGCATTTTTTGGTTTTGTAGTAAAACCAGCGCCGTCAACGACCGTGCGCACGCCAGGCAAGTCGGAGGCCACCACCGGCTTGCCGCAAGCCATGCCTTCCAAAAGCACCAGGCCAAAAGCTTCGGATTTGTCTATTGACGGCAGGACAACAACGTCGGCAGCGTTGTAATGGCGCGGCAGGTCGGCATTGGATACTTTGCCGGCAAAAATTACGCGGCCGTCAACCTGCAGTTTTTTAGCAAGCATTTGATAATGATTCAGCAGTCCACCGCCGCCGACAATAATCAGCTTTACATTTTGCCCAAGTTTTGCCAATGCCTGAAGCAAATAATTTACACCCTTAAAATAATGGGCTTTGTCTAAAGCGCCGACAAAAAGAATGATTTTTTTATTGGATAAATTATAAATTTTTTCCAGATGGTAATCTTTTTCTTTGGGCTTAAATTCTGCAATGTCCACGCCGTTAGGAACCTCAACAAATTTATCCGGATTTTGTTTTAAAAATTTTGAAATTTTAGAGTGACGGGCGTAATCAAATGAAGTGACGATGATTTTATCAGCTGCTTTGATGATTTTGGGCAAGATAAATTTAGTGTGCAACCTAAAAATCAGCCCGAGCAGGCCGGCGCCAACAACGTCCATGTGGTAATGCAAAACTAGTTTCCAGCCACTCCCCCGCTTTGCCTTCCAGACAACTTCAGCGCCGCCGAAAAATGGGTAATGAAGATGAATAATATCAAATTTTTCACACAGCAATTTTTGCAAGGCAGGAACAAAGGCGGCGTTGCCGTATTTTAAAACTGGTTTGATTTTTATAATTTTAAAATCAGCGGCGATATCTGGCTGGCCGTAATCGGGCGTCAGCACAATAATTTCATGGCCAAGTTTTTGCAGAGCGCGGGCATTATTCCAGGCAACATTGCCGATGCCGCCGGAATATGGGGGAAAAACCGGCGCGACGATTGCAATTTTCATAGATTTCCGTTAAAATAATTATAATAACATTTTAGCTTATTTTTCATAAAAAAACAAACTGATGAATGATATATTATTAATCAATCCAAAGATTGTTGAAGCCCAAGCAGACTGGATGAACAAGGCGTCTTATGGTTCAATGACGATGTCGCTGGGAGCGCTGGCTGGATATTTAGCAAAACACACGGAAGCAAAAATAAAAATTTTAGACGAGGCGGTAGAGACAATTGATGAGCGGCGGCTGCGGCAGGAGATAAAAAATTTAACAGCGCCGAAAATTGCGGGGATTTCAGCGGTTACAATTACTGTCGCGCGGGCTTTTAGAATCGCGGAACAAATTAAGCAAATTGATGAAAATGTAAAAACTATTATTGGCGGCGTTCATGTGACAGCGATTCCCAATGAGGCGCTGGCAAAAAAATCGATTGACATTGTCGTCCGGGGCGAAGGAGAAGCAACATTGTTAGAACTTTATCAGAAAATAAAAAGGAACGAAAACTATGAAAAAATTTTAGGGATTTCATTTCGGCGGGGCGGCCGATTTATTCATAATTCGGGGCGGCCAAAACTACCAGTTGAAGAAATTCCGCCTTTCCCCTACCACTTGTTTGACGAGTTTGCGCATTTATATAAAGATTTTAACGGCGTTATCAGTTCGCGCGGCTGCCCATACGACTGCATCTTTTGTTCGCAACGAATTATTACGGGACGGACAGTTGGTTTTTTCCCGGTTGAGCGGGTTATTAATGATATAAAATTATTGGTTGACAAATACAAAGCCAAATATATAAATTTTTTAGATGATAATTTTTGCATTTCAAGGAAGCGGCTTAATGAATTATTGGACGCAATTATTGAATCGGGTTATCAGAAAAAAACTTGCTTTTGCGCGCAGGTTCGGGCCGATACAGTGACGCCGGAAATTATGAAAAAATTAAAAGAGTCAAATGTAACGCAACTTAATTTGGGAATGGAGTCGGGTTCAGACCGCCTGCTTGAAGTCCTAAGAAAACGGCAGAAAGTTGAAGATAATGTCAGGGCAATAAAAATTGCGGCTGAATATAAGGTTCCGGTTATGGCTTGTTTAATCTTTGGGCTGCCAACAGAGACGCGCGGGGAGCGGCTAAAGACGGCAAAATTAATTAGGAGCTTGCCGCTTTCAAGCGCGCGGTTTAATATCGCAATTCCTTATCCGGGCACGGAACTTTATGAAATTGCAAAAAGGGAGAATGCTTTAAATATTGACAAGGGTTGGAAAAATTTTTCGGTGCAGTCGTATTTAATGAGTGAAAATATTCCGTATGTCGCAAAAGGGATAAATAAGGCGATATTAATTTATGACACATTCATGGCAAACGTCCGATTTTATTTACGTTGGAAAATTATTAAAGAAAATATAATGTATGAGACGCCGATTGGCGGAGCGGTAACTTTTAAGAAGGGCTGGTATTTATCACCAAAAGAATGGTTATTTTTCGCGCGGATGGGATTTTGGATAATTAGCCGTTCATCACGTATAATTTTACGGCGCCTTTGGGCTGGGTTTTTAAAATAGACCAAAATGAAAATTCTTTTTTTTACTCCAATAAATCGCTCCTATGTTTCAATGCCGCCATTTGGGATTGGTTATTTAGCGTCTATTGCCAGAAATAGAGGTTTTGAAGTTGATATCTTTGACGCCCGAAAAGGCGATAAAACTTATGAATCATTTATTGAGAAAATAAAAAATAACAATTATGATTTAGTCGGCGCCTCAATGACAACTTTTGATTTTAACCCGGTAAAAGAGCATATTAAATATATAAAAAAATATTCGCCTAACTCAATAATTGTTTTGGGTGGCGCCCATCCTTCGGGCGATTATTCGGGTATATTAAATGATTTTCCGCAAGCCGGTTTTGCTTTTCGCGGCGAGGCGGAGCTCGGTTTTGCAAAATTTTTAGATCACCTGGCTGTAAATAAATTAAATACCAATGGATTAGAATTAATCCCGAATTTGATTTGGCGGAAAGACAATCAAATTCAAATAAATCCTTGGCAGGTTGTTGAAAATTTAGATACATTGCCATTTCCAGCCTGGGATTTAATTGACCCGCGAACATATCCAAAAAGTCCGCATGGCGCTTTTGCCGCCAATTTTCCAGTAGCGCCGATGGTAATCAGCCGCGGCTGCCCGTATAATTGCACTTTTTGTTCGGGCAAGTCGGTAACCGGATTAAAATTGAGGCGCCGCAGCATTGATAACGCAATTTCGGAAATTGAATTTTTACAAAAAAATTATGATGTTAGAGAAATACATATAGAAGATGAGAATTTTACTTTTTTTAAGGACGCCGTTAAGGAATTTTGTTTAAAAATAATTAATCATCCATGGCTAAAAATCAGCTGGTCGCTGCCGTCGGGAATCAGATTGGACACTTTGGATGATGAAATTTTAGAGCTAATGCAACGGTCTGGCTGTTATTCAGCGGCGGTCGGAGTTGAATTTGGCACGGAAAAAATGCATCGGCTAACAAACAAAAGATTGAATTTAAATTTAATCAGAGAAAAAATAAAATTACTAAAAAAGTATAAAATAAAAATAACCGGCTTTTTTTTAATCGGCATCCCCGGCGAGACGCTTGAGGATATGAATAAAACCATCAAACTGTCTTTAGAGCTTGATTTAGATCGCGCGCAGTTTAATAATTTTATGCCGCTTCCCGGCTCTCCGCTTTACGATCAATTAAAAAAGGATAAAAATTTTAGTTTTGACACCGACCACTTTTTTGTCCATGACGTCGCTTACGCGCCAGCAGGCATTAGCAAAAAAAAGCTGAAGAGTATTCAGCGCAACGCTTATTTAAAATTTTATTTACGTCCAAAAATTATCGTAAAATTAATAAAAGAAATAAAAGACCTTGACCATTTTAAAAAGTTAGTATATCGTTTTTTTGACAGTATAAGAGGATAGTGTTTTCTCTTTTACCACCAAACAATTTTTTTCACTAACTGCCAATAAAGATCCAAGATTGGGTTGGCGATATAATTTAGCAGCGGATTCTTTAGGTCTTGAAATTCAATTTTACCGACAAAGCGGCTAATAATAAATTTATCGGGCACCACTCGCCGGCTTTGCACTAACTTTCTTCTGGCAAATAACTTTTGCCAGTTTTTTGGTTTTAGAAAATATAAATACACTTTAAATAATTCGCGCCACCAGCCGCCAATAAATGAATAAAAAAATATGGCAATATCCATCAGACAAAACGCGGGGACAAACAAGATGAAAGTGGCTAGTTTGTAATTTTGCAGTATCACTAAATAACGGTTGCGCTCCATAAAATAATATTTTTTAATACTGCGGGAAAATTCGTATTTATGATAGACAACCGACTCTGCTGCCAGCACACATTTAAAACCACTTAGCCAAAACTGCCAGCCCAAGTCAACGTCTTCGTGATACATGTAATATTCGTCGTAAAGCAAGCCCACCTTTTTTAAGGATTCCACTTTTATCAAGACGGCTGCTCCGCTTGGGTAGACAATCTCGTAATTGGTAATTGGTAATCCCCCTCTGCTAAAGCTATGGGGGACAGGTTGGTAATTGGTAA
>CAYHQU010000036.1:0-3831 GCA_964358955.1 uncultured Gammaproteobacteria bacterium
ACTTGCATGCCTTAGACACGCCGCCAGCGTTCATCCTGAGCTAGGATCAAACTCTTAAAAAGATGAGCGAAGCAAATCTTTTTTAAGGACTCACATCGATTCACCTTATAAGTTTTTTAATTTGCCTCCTAAAAGGAGGGCGGGAAAAAAATAACTTCAAAAATACCGAGTATTTTTACTCAAGGAATTAACTGTATATAGTTTTCCGCCAAAAGTGATTTAGGATGTCACTTTTAGCGCTGAATTGTTAAAGTTCATTTTCTTCATTTTTTTGTGAAGAAAAAACAGAGGAGTCCGTAAATTTAGACAGACACCGCTGTTTTTTCTTTACTTTTAAAGGTGAGATTGTAAAAAATTAGTAGATTGAGATTTTTTACATTATTTATCTTACAGATGTATTGTATACCTGATAGAGAATATTGTCAAGTCCTGTTATTTGCACAGGTTATGCACGTTAGCAGTTGTTTAGTTATAGCCGATTGTCCCAATTTTCAATTTTTAATTCTTAATTTTCAATCAATTTTTAATGATACAATTTTTAAACTCTAAATACCAAGGTTTGAAAATTAAAAATTATTCTGTCTTGCTCTGTTTCCTCCGCCACTCTTTAATTTTTTGGTGGTTGCCAGACAACAGCACTTTTGGCACCCGCCACTTCTTGTCGGCTGTTGGCGCAAAAATTTCCGGCCGGGTGTATTGGGGGTATTCAATGTAGTCTAGGTTTTTGGAAAAAGTTTCTTCGTCAAGGGCGTGTTTGTGGCCGACCACGCCGGGAATTTGTCTTGCAATAGTTTCAGTAAGCACCATGGCAGGCAGTTCGCCGCCGGCGAGCACATAATCGCCGATGGAAATTTTTTCGTCAACAAGTTTTTCAACGCGGGCGTCAAAGCCCTCGTAGCGGCCGCAGAGCAGGATGATGTTTTTGTATTTTGAGAGACGTTCGGCGTCGCGCTGGGTATATTTTTTTCCTTTTGGGCTCAACATAATAATCCGTTGATTTTTTGTTTTTTGATTTTTTGTCAAAGCGCGCAGCGCTTTGTAAATCGGCTCTACCATTAAAATCATTCCCGGCCCGCCGCCGTAAGGCCGGTCGTCAACGGATTTATGAACGTCGCCGGCTTTGGCAAATTTTCTTAAGTCGTGGATTTGAATTTTGATGAGTTTATTTTTTTGGGCGCGACTAAGAATGGTCTGGCTGAAGTAATACTGGAAAATATCAGGGAAGATGGTGATGAGGTGGAAGTTGGTCATAAAAACATGAAAACATTAAAACTTTAAAACAACTAAATGAATTGTCAATTTAATTTATTGCTAAATTGTTAAACTGTTAAATTGTTACATATTTATTTTAGCACGAGATATCATTGCGGTAAAGATTGAGGGCAAACGGAAAGCAAATAAGCAGAAATATACAAAAGCCCCAAAGAGATTGTCTTGGGGCTAAACATCGCAAAAGAACTAACGCTAAATTATTCTTTGGTTCGCTCTAAAACTTTGCCGGCCAGTTGTTGAATATCTCTAACCCAGTGAATAATTTTTTCCTTCGGATAAACACCAACAAAGTTAAAAAAGTCACCAAACGACGCTTCGTCTAACTGAATAATATAGCGAAGCGCGCCTAAAGACCGGTTGAGAGTGTTTTGACATTTTTTCATTCGCTTGAAAATTGTTTTCTGGCTTAATGGTAAGGGAGATGGAAGAGATGTTAAATCGTCAGTTGTTTCGCTTTCGCCGTTAATTTGCTTTAAATATGCTTCAAGTTCTTCATGGGTTAATTTGCCATCAATCAAATAGCGAGCTAAGCGAATTACATCTTTTTTTCTTCTAAATTGACTAAGTTGAACAACGTGGTATGGCGGTAGCTTTTCCTCAAAGATTAGATCTTGAACTTCTTTGGGCAACTGAAGCAACAACAAACGTTGACCAACCAAGTGAGGTGATTTACCAACTAATTCGGCAATTTCTTCATGAGTATAGCCGCGATTTTTTAACTCTTGAAAAGCCAGCGCTTCTTCAATCGGATTGTAACCGACCCGGTGGAGGTTGGAAACTAAAGAGGCCTCAAAACAATCACCAGCTTCGGCAAAACGGATATGGGCGGGTATTTTTTTCCAACCCAGTTCTTGACAGCAGCGAAATCGGCGTTCGCCATCAATGAGAATATAATAATCATCACTTACTTTTCTGACTGTGATTGGCACTAAAATTCCTTGTTGTTTGATTGATTGTTTAAGCTCATCTAATTTCTGGCGATCAAAACGTTTTCGGGGTTGTCCTTCCAGCCGTTTGATTTGAGAAATTTCTATTGATAGAGCAAAAAATTGAGGCGTCAGTTTTGACTTTGCCATTTCCTCCCCCTTTCTTTGGATTGTAAAAGGTCTTATGAAATAACTAAATTCAATTTAATCCTATTTGCATATTATGTCAACTCCTGAAATTTCCAAAATGGATTTTTTATCTAACTAAAAACCATCCCGCGGATGCAGGACGGTTTTTAGTCCCGCTAAGCGGGATTGCGTTTAGATTTTGAGATCATCAACCATTGAAGTGTCCGCTTCTGCGACTCGCGCCCGAGGCACATGAGTTGAACCTTCCGGCTCTTCAATTTTGAGGTTGACTCGCGCGTTGTTTTTCGCCCCAACAATTTTTAGTAAAGTGCGAATTGACCGAGCAGTTTGACCTTGACGACCAATTACATAACCCATATCCGCTGGGTTAATGCGAAGAGTTAACAACACTCCTCGTTCGTCAATATTGCGGTCAATTTTTACATCGCCAGGATTGTTAACAATACTTTTGACAATGTATTCTACAAATTCCTGGTCTTGCTGAACTTTTGCTACCATATCTTTTTTCCTGAATCTGCATTTGAGTTTACCAAATGCTTATACCAGTGCTGTCGACCTGAAACGCAACCTTGCGGTTATAACAGACTGGCTCTTAAGAACCCACGTTATAGTAGTATAACGTGTTAATTATAGTATAGCAGATTTTAGATTTTTGTCAAGGATTATCATTAAAACATAAAAACATGAAAACATTAAAACAATTTTATTTTTTTGGTTGTTCGGCTGATTTTTCAGCGGGGTTGGTTTCGGCAGTTGGTTTTTCGGCTGGGGTTTCTTTTTTTGGAGTTTTCCCGACGTTAGAGTCGGGATCCCGATCTTGCATCGGGACTTTTGGTTCGGATTCCTTTGCGGGGGCTTTTGCTGTTTCGGCTTTTGCGGCGGCGTCGGCTAATTTTTTTTCTTCGGGTTTTTCCGCGGGCGCGCTTTTTTCGCCCGAGGCGGATCCCTTGCCAGAGGCAGGCGCAGCGCTTTGGGCGGACTTTTTGCCGCCTGAAGCTCTAACTTTTTTGCCGGAAATTATAT
The DNA here is from genome assembly GCA_964358955.1 of uncultured Gammaproteobacteria bacterium. Lineage (GTDB taxonomy): Bacteria > Patescibacteriota > Patescibacteriia > Buchananbacterales > GWA2-38-13 > CAYHQU01. The sequence goes on from CAYHQU010000036.1 coordinate 3,372, forward strand.
TTTGGTCAATTAATAAATTATTGACAGTTGGGGTTAGCTTGGCGCCTTTTTTAATCCAACTTAAAATCCGGTCTTTTTTTAGATCAGCGATTTTAGTTTTAGAATTGTAGGTCCCTAAATTTTCTAAATACGGTCCAAAATTGTCTTTAGCTTTATCTAAGACAATAAGACGATAGTTAGGTTGTTTCTTTTTGCCGAAACGGGCGAGACGGATTGCAAGCATGTGATTATATTTTTAGTTAATGTTTAATGGTTTTATGATATATTATTTTTGGGAAAAAGTCAAGTAGCTACGAATTAGCTACAAATTTCGAAACTACAAATTTAACTACAAATTATAAGGAGAAAGGTTTTAAGAATAAAATATTATCCAGCTAATTTGTAGCTAATTTGTAAAATAATTTGTAGTTAATTCGTAGCTAAAAAAAGGAGCGCGGGGGCGCTCCGAGATGGCGTGTTG
>CAYHQU010000036.1:3931-8510 GCA_964358955.1 uncultured Gammaproteobacteria bacterium
ATAGTGGTTAGATGGTTTTTTTATTAGTAATTAGTAATTTGGTAATTGGTAATTGATAAAGTTGTAAAACCCTAAGGGGTAAATTCTGATAAATTTTTTTAGCAAGAAAAAAAGGAGCGCGAGGGGCGCTCCGGGAGCGTGTTGGCGAAGAGACCAACAGGCAGCGCGGCATAAGACGTATAGGACGTATAAGACTTATACGTCCTATATGACGTATACGACGTATAAGACGGGTTCCCCCTCACCCTTAATCTCTCTCCCTCGCGGAGGAGAGGAATGCTAAACTTTAATAATCACCGGCAAGACCATGGGGCGGCGTTCGGTTTGGTTGTAGAGGAATTGGCCGATTTCGTTTCTGATTTTGTTTTTGTAGAAATCTTCGTCAATTTCTTTAAGGTCGCCGGAAAAAATTTGTTTTACTTTGGAGCGGGTCTGTTCAATCAGTTTTTTATTTTCTTTCATATAGACAAAGCCGCGGGAGATTAAGTCGGGGTTATGGATAAGTTTGCCATATTTAACATCAACGGTGGCGATGATGACAATCATGCCGTCGGCGGCCATCATTTGGCGGTCGCGCAACACGATATGGGAGACGTCGCCGACGCCGAGGCCGTCAATAAAAATATAGTCGGCGGGGACGCGTTTTTCGGTTAGTTTGCAGCGACCCGGTTGACATTCAATAATTTGACCGTTGTCGGCGATTATTACATTTTTAGGGTCAAGGCCGATCTGGACGGCGATTTTGCCGTTTAGATGCAGGAGATAATGGTTGCCTTGAATCGGCATAAAATATTTTGGCTTCATGAGCTGGAGCATGAGTTTAATATCGTCAATTTTGGCGTGGCCGCCGGCGTGGACGTCCATCATTTGGTAATGAATTATTTCGGCGCCTTGACGGGTAAAAATATCTTTAAGGCGTTGGACGGAGCGTTCGTTGCCGGGGACGACCGAAGAAGAAAAAACAATGGTGTCGCCGGGTTTAATTTGGACCGAGCGGTGCGAGCGGTTGGCGATTCGCATTAGAACAGCGTTGTCTTCGCCTTGGGCGCCGGTGCAGAGAATTATGATTTTATCATTGGGATAATTATTGATTTGTTTAATGTCAATTAAGGTATCGGGTTTAACTTTTAGGTAACCCATTTTTCTGACAATTTCAACGTTTGATTTCATGCTGAAGCCGTCAATGGCAACTTTTTTTCCCAGCGAGTCGGCGATATCAATTATTTGTTTGACGCGGCTTAGGAGGGAGGCAAAAGTGCCGATGATGATGCGGCCGGACGCTTTTTTAATGATGTCGGTTAAAGTTTTGCCAATTTCTTTTTCGGAGATTTGCGAGCCGGGTTCGGAGGCATTCGTACTGTCAGAGAGAAGCATTAAAATTTTTTGGTTGCCGATTGCGGCCAGGCGGGAAAGATCAACGGGTTTTTCGCCGACCGGCGAGTAGTCAAATTTCCAGTCACCGGTATGGACAAGGTTGCCGACCGGAGTTTTTATTAGGACGCCTAATGACTCGGGAATGTTATGGTTGATGTGAAAAAATTCAACTTGAAATTTGCCTAAAGTCAGGCGCGAGTCGTCTTTGACGATTTTAAAATTAAGGTTGGTGCCGTTTTTATAATCTTCTTGGCGTTTTTTGATAATGTTAATTGTCAGCGCACTGCTTACAATCAGCGGGTTGCCGAGGCGAGGGATGAGGTGCGGGATGCCGCCGATATGGTCGTAGTGGCCGTGAGTAATGATGACGGCTTGGATATTTTTTTCCCTGCCTTTTAGGGAGGCGATGTTGGGAATAATGTAATCCACGCCGGGCATGTCTTCGTCGGGGAACTGGAGACCCATGTCAATGATTATAATATCTTTGCCATATTCAAAAACTGTCATGTTGCGGCCGACTTCTTCAAGGCCGCCAAGCGGAATTATTCTCAACTTGTTGGGGCTTGATTGAAAAGCCGGGCCAGTTTTTTTAGGGCGTTTTTGATAGATTTGTTTTTTTTGTTTGGACATAAGTGGTAATTAGTAATTAGTAATTGGTAATTAGTAATTGGTAATTAGTAATTGGTAATTAGTAATTGGTAATTGGAATAAGTCCTTATAAGACATATAGGACTTATATAATAATGAGTGCTTATATTAATGGTGCCCAGAGGGAGATTTGAACTCCCATGACCGGATGGTCACACGGCCCTGAACCGTGCGCGTCTACCAAGTTCCGCCATCTGGGCGCATGACATTATATTTTATTTTACAATACAATAATAGCCCTAAGGGGGGCGTGAAGCATTTAGCAATCTCCCTTATATAGAGCGGGCATGAAGGGGCGCGAATTATTTGGTACTACCGTGCCAGCGGCGGGCAGTTTTTAGATACCAATTTAAAATATTATTGAAGCGATCTGATGGTAAAATAATGCGGTCAACCTGCAGATTTTTTATTTCCGAGTTCAAGATGTAGCTATAGGTTGGGTTATAGAGGAAGATGGCGGGGATGTCGCTTGAGACAAGGCTTTGAAATTCTTGATAATATTGTTCGCGTTTTAAGACGTCAGTTGTCGCGCGAGCTTCTTGCAGGAGAGCATCGGCTTTGCGGTTTGAATAGAGCGCCAAGTTTAGACCGGGGTCGTCAACTTGAGACGAGTGCCAGAAGGGATAAGGATCGGGATCGGCGCCGACAATTTCGCCGTAAAGCAAGATATCATAGAGGCGGGGTTTGATTACTTCGCGGATAATTTGGGAAGATTCAATAATTCGCAGATTTACTTTAATGCCGACGTTTTGCCAGAATTGCCGGATTAACTCGGCGGCGTAAACATTTTCCGGCAAGTTGACGGTTGTAAGCGTCAGTTCTAAAATATTATCTTTATTTTTTCGGAAATAATCTTGGCCGGTTTCTTTCTCGGCGGGCGCCACTTCTTCGGTTTCGGGAGCGGTTTCAGCATTTTCAGTTGAGGTCGCGTTTTCGGTCAGCGCCATTTTTTGTTTATTTAAAATTTCTTGATATTGCTCCGGAGTAAGTTTTTTAAAGCCGGCATCTTCAAGAAGCTTCCCGGCGGCGCCGGGATCAAAGGGAATTTTTTCCAGATTTGGATTATAGCCGATAAAGCCGGGAAGAATCGGACCGTCAATAATTTGGCCTTCAAGGCGCAGCGCTTCGGTTAAAATTTTTGTTTTATCAATCGCTAAAGCCAGGGCGCGGCGGACATTTTTGTCTTTTAGAATTTCATTATTTTTTTGATTAAAAAAAACAGCGGTGTATTGAGGAAGATGGAGCGAATAAAATGTTATATTTTTATTGGTGACTTGGTCTTTAAGATATTTCGGCAGATAGCTGATGCCGTTAACACTTTGATTATTTAAAGCTTGAACAGCGCTTTCAAAATCAGGATAAAATTTAAAAATTAATTTTTCCAGATACGGTTTTTTGCCGTAATAATTTTTGTAGGGGGTTAGGGTATAGGATTTGATGTTGCCGAGGCGGTCTTTAACCAGGGATTTAAACTGCCAAGGGCCGGAGCCGATTGGTTTAATATTATATTCGGTTAGATTGGCGTTGATGGCGGGAATTTCACCCCAAATATGAGCGGGCAGAATTCCGGTTGTCATCACGTCCAAAAAGGCGGGGTAGGGGTCGTTGAGAGTAAATTTTATTTGGTAGTCGCCGGTTTTTTCAACGGCGATGCCGCGAAGACTAACAATCACCGGGCTTTTAAAATTCGGGTCTTGGGCGGACTTAAAAGTAAAGACGACATCATCGGCGGTTAATTTTTGTCCGTCATGCCAGCTCGCATCTTGGCGCAAATTAAAGATATAGGTTTTTCCGTCTTCGCTTATTTCATAATTTTCGGCCAAGTCGGGGACGATTGACAGATCTTTTCCATATTTTAGAAGGCCGGAGAAGATTAGCGAAGAGATATCAGAGTCAACATCGTTTGTTTGGGAGAGGAGAGGGTTTGTGTACTGCAGCGGGCCGATTAGACCTTCGGAATACTCGCCGCCATAAGCAGGAACAACTTCAAAATTTCTAAAATAAAAATTTGCGGCAATGACGATAAAACAAAAAACAATTACAGCGCTAAAAATTTTTACAGCCAATAATTCTTTCGGCGAAAAAGTTTTAGAAAGATATCTTAGCTGATGGATGTTGGGAAATTTTTTCGCAACCAAAGAAGAAACTAATTTTTTATCAAGGTGCGCTTGAGTCGCATCAATGCCATTTTGAGCATTATTAAATTTCCACTTAAGCCGAATGCCGCTTACGAGGGAACTTAGCTTGGTCTTAAATTTCCAAAAGATGTTTTTTAAATTAATCATCAATGATTAATAGAAGAGGTTTATTTGAGAAGGATGCTTAATAAAGCAGTGCCTAAGAATAATATAGCGAGGATGATAGTAAAAATAAAAAGCGATTTTTCAAGGCCGCGTTTAGTGCGGTAAATCATGCCTTCGCCGCCGAAAGCGGAACCCAGGCCGGTGCCGCGGCTTTGGAGCATAATACAGACAATAAGCAGAATGGCGATGATAATTTGGACGATGTATAACATATGATTTAGTGTAGCATAAAATATTGACAGTGTCAATGACGT
>CAYHQU010000037.1:0-3013 GCA_964358955.1 uncultured Gammaproteobacteria bacterium
CAGACGCAATTTTAACAAGTTATTGAGTGCGGAGTCATAATGTGATGTCCATAAGGGTTAAATTTTTAAAAAAATTAAATAAAATAAATTATGCCAAAGAAAAAAATAAAATCGCAAAAATCCCCCTACGGGGGATCGCCCGCGGGGCGACACGAAAGCGCAGAGAGAACCCCGCCTGCTTCGGGGCAGACAGAAAACATGAAAATACAGAAAACGCCAAAGTCAGATGGGAGCGCGGGAAAGGATAGAGTTATTTCACAGTCAATAATTTCAGAGATGAAAGATTCTTATTTGGATTACGCGATGTCGGTAATTGTGGCGCGGGCGCTGCCGGACGTTAAAGACGGGCTAAAGCCGGTGCACCGGCGGATTTTATACGCGATGTGGGCGATGGGTCTTCGGCCGGGAGCAAAGTTTAGAAAATCGGCGGCGATCGTGGGGGAGTGTTTAGGAAAATACCACCCGCACGGCGATATGGCGGTTTACGATTCTTTGGTGAGAATGGCGCAGGATTTTTCGCTTAGATACCCAATGGTTCGGGGGCAGGGAAATTTCGGAAGCATTGACGGCGACGCGGCGGCGGCAATGAGATATACAGAAGCTAAGTTAGCCGGAATTTCAGAAGAGTTAATGTTGGACATTGATAAGGAAACAGTAAATTTTATTCCAAATTATGATGGGACGCATAAAGAGCCGCAGGTATTGCCGGCAAAGCTGCCGAATTTAATTATCAACGGCGCAACCGGAATCGCGGTTGGGATGGCGACAAATATTCCGCCGCATAATTTAACCGAGGTTTGTGACGGAATTTGCCATCTAATAGACCATAAAGAAGCGACGGTTGACGACTTAATGCAATATGTTAAAGGACCGGATTTTCCGACAGGGGCGACAATTTTTGACGCCAAAGAAATTAAACAGACATATGCGACCGGCAAAGGGTCAATCGTGACGAGGGCGAAGGCGGAAATTGAAGAGACGTCCGGCGGGCAGTTTAGAATTATTGTAACAGAAATTCCATATATGGTTAATAAAGCTTCAATCTTAGAACGGATCGCCGAGCTGGTGAAAGATAAAAAGTTAGAAGGAATAAAAGATTTACGCGACGAGTCGTCGGAACGAGAAGGAATTAGGGTGGTGATTGAGCTAAAAAAAGACGCTTACCCGAAGAAGATTTTAAATCGGTTGTACCAGCTGACGCAGCTTCAAGAGACTTTTCATGTTAATATGCTGGCGCTTGTTGACGGGATCCAGCCGCGAGTTTTGACTTTAAAAATGATTTTTGAGGAGTACATAAAGCATCGGCAGGTAGTTATTAGGCGGCGGTCGCAGTATGATTTAGACAAAGCGAAAGAGCGGGCGCATATTTTAAAAGGATTGATACTGGCGCTTGCAAACATCAATCAAGTTATTGATACGATAAAAAAATCAAACGATAAAGAAGTCGCGAAACTGAATTTGATAAAAAAATTTAAGTTGTCGGAGCGGCAGGCGGTGGCGATTTTAGAGCTGCGGCTGCAGCAGCTGGCAAATTTGGAACGGTTAAGAATTGAGCAGGAATTAAAAGAAAAGTTAGCGCTAATTAAAGAGTTGGAATCAATTTTAAAATCTGAAGCGAAAATAAAAAGTTTAATTAAAAAAGATTTAGAAGAGATAAGGGGAAGATATGGCGACCAAAGAAAAACGGAAATTATAAGTCATGGAGCAAAAGAATTTAAGCAGGAAGATTTAATTCCGGACGAAGATGTTATTATTACAATTACCGAGAGCGGCTACATTAAGAGCCTGCCGCCGGAGACTTTTAGGACGCAGGATCGCGGCGGCAAGGGAGTGGCCGGGCTGACAACAAAAGATGAAGATATCGTGTCGCATTTTTTCACGACGACGACGCATTCCGACATATTATTTTTTACTTCTAGGGGGCGGGTCTATCAGCTTAAAGCCTATGAGATTCCTAGAGCGTCGCGGACGGCCAAGGGGCAGGCGATTGTTAATTTTTTACAGCTGGCGCCGGATGAAAAAGTTTCGGCGGCGCTGCCGTTATCGGAACTTGGCGATTATAAATTTTTGGTGATGGTAACGAAGATGGGCGTTGCAAAAAAAGTTGATATTAATGATTTTTCCAATGTGCGGCGTTCGGGGTTGATGGCGATTAGGTTAAGGCGTGACGATGAACTTGAATGGGTTAAACCTTCAACTGGAAAAGACGAGGTAATTTTGGTAACCGCTGACGGGCAGGCGATAAGATTCAAGGAAAAAGATATTCGGGCGATGGGGCGGTCGGCTGCCGGCGTTCGCGGCATAAGAATTAAGGGCGCAGACCGGATTGTCGGGATTGATATTATTGATAATTTTTTAATGAATAACGGGCAGTTGCTGACTGTTATGGCCAACGGATTTGGAAAACGGACGCCGATAAAACAATACCGGATACAGGGGCGGGGCGGCTCGGGAATCAAGACGGCAAAAATTACGGGAAAAACCGGGCCGATTGTCTCGGCAATGATTGTTAATTCCAAAGCGCTTGACGCCGACTTGATTGTAATTTCGGGCAAGGGGCAAGTTATTCGGCTGCCGCTAAAAACAGTTAATGTTACGGGAAGGCAGACGCAGGGAGTGCACTTGATGAGGTTTAAAGAGCCGGGCGACCACGTGGCGAGCATTACGTTTGTTTAAGTAGTTTGATTAAATAATCAATGGAGGGTATAATTAATAAGAGAAATAAATTTAATAATTCAAAATTCACCTAATTCACCTAATAAAATTCAATAATTCTGAAATTTCAAATAATGAAAAGTTTTAGTTTATGAATTTTGCATTTTACCTTTTATTAGGTGAATTTGGCAATTAGGTGAATTAGAAATTGTAAACTTATGTCAGTACCAAGCAAACGTCGTTCAAGATCAAAAAAAAGAAGAAATCGCGCGCATGTTGCGTTAAGCGAAATGCATTTAGTAATATGTCAGAAATGCAAAAAACAAATTAGGCCGCATCAGGCCTGTCCCTTTTGCGG
>CAYHQU010000037.1:3113-8465 GCA_964358955.1 uncultured Gammaproteobacteria bacterium
AAATAAAATTGTTAAATTGCTGATTATTTTTGATTAATATTTTTATAACAATTTAACAATGAAACAATATAACAATCAATAACATGTCTAATAGACATTTAGCGAGAACAATTGTGCTGCAGACGCTTTATCAGTGGGATTTTAACGGCAAAAGAGAGGATAGCGCGATTCCGATATTAAAACATAATATGAAAGATTTCGCGCCGGATTTTGACGACAGCGGCTTTAGCGAGAAGCTGGTTTTAGGCGTTATTAACCAGTTAGACGCTATTGATAAAGATATTTCAACGCACGCGCCGGAATGGCCGATTGAACAGATTACGATTGTTGATCGGAATATTTTAAGAGTTGGAATTTATGAGATGAAATATGATGAAAGCATTCCGGCAAAAGTCGCGATTAACGAAGCGATTGAGCTGGCGAAAGCGTTCGGCGGCGAGTCGTCCGGAAAGTTTGTTAATGGCGTTTTGGGGGCGATTTATAAAGAGCTGGGAAAATAACAGTTGACAGCTGGAGGGTGACAATTGATATGCAATGTGTGACATTTGACATTAATTAATAACTGTTTGATTGCTCGATTGTTCGATTGTTATAACAATGAAACAATTGAACAATGAAACAATGGTAAAATAATGACCAAAGATTTTTCAAGGTTGGAAAAACAATTGGGGGTAAAATTTAAAAAGAGGGAACTATTAACGCAAGCATTAGTTCACCGCTCTTACTTAAACGAGAATCCGAGATTTGAGACCGGGCATAACGAACGGCTGGAGTTTTTAGGAGACGCGGTTTTAGAATTAGTCGTTACGGAATATTTATACAAAAATTATGAAAATCCCGAAGGCGAACTAACAAACTGGCGGGCGGCTTTAGTGAACAGTAAAATGCTGGCGAAGTTGGCGCAGAAGCTAAAGATTGAGAATTTTTTGTATTTGAGCCGTGGCGAGGCAAAAGATGGAAACAGCAAGGCGCGACAGTTCATTTTAGCAAATGCGTTTGAGGCGCTTGTCGGCGCGATTTATTTAGACGGCGGATATAAAAAAGCGCAGACGTTTATTTTAAAAAATTTAATTGTTGAGCTTGACGAGATTTTAACCCATAAATTATATTTGGATCCGAAAAGCCGTTTTCAGGAGTTGTCGCAGGAGTATGTCGGGGTAACGCCGGTTTACAAAGTTTTGGCCGAGAGCGGTCCGGACCACAACAAGAGATTTGCGATGGGGGTATTTATCGGGGAGAAGTTAGTGGCGAGCGGCGATGGTTCCAGCAAGCAGGAAGCGGAAGAAAACGCGGCCGAGGCGGGGCTTAAGGAAAAAGGGTGGGAATAAAGATAAGTTAAAAGTCAAAAGTATAAGAATGGAAGAAAGTTACGATTTATTATAAGTTTATTAATAAAATAAAAATTATGACTTTAGATGAATTATTTTTATACACTGCAAAAATTAAGACTTCGGAGAAATAACTAAAATTATAATTATGAGATTAAGCAAAAAGATAACTAAAAAATATGATTATAAAATTAGCTTATCTCGCTCGGGGCTGGTCGCAATTTTTATTAGCGCCCGATGCTTATCTAAAAAACAGAATAATAGTGTGGTGGATGAAGATTTGAGAGTAGAGATTAATGGTTTAAGATTTAAAGAAATTCCATCAAGGAAAAAAATACAATTGTTTAATATTCCATCAGCCTGGAACGGAGCGAAACTGCGGGGTTTAAAAAAGACAGTGGTATTTCTAACCATATTAAAGGTAGGCGAACAGCTAATTAGTTTGATTCCCAAAAACAGCGCTTTTGTTGAAGATATTGATTTTAAGGAATTAAGTATTGCTTCTAATATAAATTTAAAAATTGAGGAGCGGGCAGAGGATGGCAATAGACGCCCGTGGTATACTTTTGTGTTAATTGATTTGCCTTTAAGCCAGATGTCTTCGGAGTTAACTGTAGAAAGACGGCTTTGGGATAGCGATGATGTAAAAATTATAGTAGATAATGAAGTAAAGCGAAATATTAGAGGCGGCAAGTATAAATTTTGGCCGATTACTGGTAATGTTTTGGGATGGTTAATTTTTAGGTCTAAGGGCGAGAGTAAAAAAAATAAAGTTGAGTTTGAAGAAAATTTGGAGCGAGGAATTCATTATTTAGAGTTTTATGCTGACCGAATGCCGATTTTGCATCAGGTAAATTTTAATTTAAATTATTCGGTAACAAAATCGGAAACAAGAGCAAGTGAAATTATTAAAGATAATAAATATTTTATTATAGAAGCAGCGAAAGAATTTAAAGTTGATCCGGTAATAGTTGGATCAGTAATTTATCAAGAACAGTCAACAAATGTTAATTTTGTTGATTTTTTAGGCGATTATATTGGCAGTTTGTTTCATGTTAATACCTCAATTGGCATTGGTCAAGTTAGGGTTAAAACAGCTGAAGCGTTAGAAAATATATATCCCGAATTAGATCCCGGGAAAATATATATTTCATTTCCAGATTATAATGTTGTACGGGTTGAACGTTTAAAAGATCCTTTTACAAATATTAGATACGCCGCGGCTAAGATATTCTTTTCCCAAGATAGATGGAAGAATGCTGGTTTTGATATATCTGGTAAGCCGGAAATTTTAGGCACTTTATATAATATTGAAGAAATAGACAACCCGGTTATTCCCCATGCAGAGCCGCAACCCAATGAATTTGGGACTGGGGTAAAGGAAAATTATCTTAAAGTTAAGAGAATGTTGGAATTATAATTTTATGTTCTTTAAGAATAAATTTAAAATAATTTTGGCGGTATTATTAGTTATATTAGTGATTGGCTGGTTAGTGTTGGTCGTTCTAATTTATAGGCAGTCAGCAGTTGACGAGGCGGGATCTGCCAATGCAATTGTGGTTTTAGGGGCGGCACAGTGGGGCGGCGCACCATCTCCGATATATAAGGCCAGACTGGAGCAGGCCTTAAGTTTATATATCCTATATTATGCACCACATTTTATTTTGACCGGTGGTATTGGGGAGGGGGAAAATATTTCTGAAGCTGCAGTTGGCAGGAGTTATTTAATAGCAAAGGGAATACCCAAAGAGGTTATTTTTATTGAAGAGGCCGGCAGAACGACTTGGCAGAGCTTAAATGAGGCAAAAAAAATTATTGAGGAAAAGAATTTTAAAGATATTATTTTAGTAAGCGACGGATTTCATATGTTTAGATTAAAAAAGATGGCACGTGATTTAGGTATTCAAGCTTTGGTCTCGCCTGTTAAGTTGAATCCGATTGGAAATTTTACCAAATTTAGATATATATTTCGTGAATCTTATTGTTATATATTATATTTGTTATTTAGAATTTAAAATTAACATAAAAATTTATGACTTTAGATGAATTATTTTTAATAGCCCACAAGAGAAAAGCGTCTGATTTGCATATTATTGTCGGCATGCCGCCCTATTTAAGAATAGACGGAAATTTACAGCCGATGAAAAATTATCCAAAAATTTTAAAAAAAACCGCCGAGACATTAATTTTAAAAATTTTATCGGAAAAACAGAAAAGCGCTTTTATGACCGATAAGGAGTTGGATTTATCGTATGAAATTCCGGGCAGCTGCCGGTTTAGGGTTAACTTACATTTTGAAAAAGACAACATGGGGCTGGCGGCAAGAGTAATCCCGGGCGAGATTCCGACGATGCAAGATATAAATATGCAGGATAAAGTTTATGAACTAATAAAGCTTGATCAAGGATTAATTTTAGTAACGGGGCCGACTGGCTGTGGGAAGTCAACGACTTTGGCGGCGATGATTAATCAAATCAATACGGATCGCTCCTGCAATATTGTTACGTTAGAAGATCCGATAGAGTTTATATTTAGCCCGATAAAAAGCATTATAAAACAAAGACAGCTGCATACTGATATGATTAATTTTAACAGCGCGTTGGTGCATGTGTTAAGACAGGATCCGAACGTAATTATGGTGGGCGAAATGCGCGATAAAGAGACAATCGCGGCGACGATTACTTTGGCGGAGACCGGGCATTTGGTGTTGGCAACTTTGCACACGCATAACGCGGCGCAGACAATGGATCGGATAATTGATATTTTTCCGCCGTATCAGCAGCAGCAAATTCGGCTGCAGCTTTCAATGACGCTGCAGGGGGTAGTTTCCCAGCGGCTAATTCCAAAAATTAAAGGCGGTCGGATTGCGGCGCGGGAGATTTTGATCAATACGCCGGCGGTGGCGAATTTAATTAGGGAAAATAAAATCGCGCAGTTAAAATCGGTTATTCAGACGAGCGCTGACGAGGGGATGCAAATTATGGAGCAGGATTTGAAGCGGTTAGTTAAAGAAGGGCTGATCACCAAAGAGATGGCGGAATATTACGCGTCGGGACAGCAGGAAATTGAATAAATGCGCTGCTAATTAAGTTGTTAAGGCGGGAAGGTGGGAAGTTGCTAAGGGTTGACGGAAATACGACGAATTGTTAAATACAGAAATTTGGAAAACAGCCAGCCCTGGGCTGGCTGTTTGATTAGTAATTGGTAATTTCGGATTGATTTTTTTTAAAAATTATGATATGGTAATTAAGATGCGCCTGTAGCTCAACTGGATAGAGCGCCTGGCTTCGGACCAGGAGGTTGCGGGTTCAACTCCTGCCGGGCGCACCATGCGCCCATAACTCAATTGGTAGAGTGCCTGCCTCTTAAGCAGAGAGTTCCAGGTTCGAGCCCTGGTGGGCGCACCAAGTTTATAGAATTTTTTAACGCCTGTAGATGGGTTCGCCGCGGGATCCCGGCGATAAACACGGGACATGTGAACCCGTGGCGCCCGGGGTTTATCCCCGGACGAGTCCCTCTGGGCGCATTTTTTTTATTTAAAAAAGTTGTAATAATTTATAATTATGAATAATCCTGTTTTGGGATTATACCACGTCAGGATATATACTTTAAATAGTATGAACAAGTCGGTTTATACAAAAGATTATAAAGAAATAATAAATCGCCTAAAGCAGGCGAGAATTGATGCTGGACTTTCGCAGCAGGCGGTGGCTGATAAGCTTGGAAAGCCGCAATCTTATATTTCAAAAATTGAATCCGGTGAAAGACGGCTTGATGTTGCCGAACTTAAAAAACTATCCGAAGTTTATAAAAAACCAGTATCTTATTTTATATAATTTATGTTGTTAAATAAATACGACAAATTTTTGAAATCAGTTGATCTTAAAGCATATCGCGAAAAGTATAGGCCTATTAAACTTGTTGAAATGGATTTACCAAAAGAAATACAGGCAATCGCCATGCTTTACCAAGTTTATTGGGACCAAAAGAAATTTTTAAATTACGATGATTTTTATAAAGAATA
>CAYHQU010000038.1:0-4834 GCA_964358955.1 uncultured Gammaproteobacteria bacterium
AGGCCGGCCGGGGCGGCAAACTGCAGCGGGACAAGCTGCAACTGCGGGGATAATGTGACGGGCAATGCGACGATTACTGCCAATTTAACTTGCAGCAGTTCGCCGGCGCTAAATATTACGGGCGCCGGAGTGACATTAAGTTGTAATGATAATGTTGCAATTAAAGCGGCGACCGCCGGGTCGGGCACCGGCATTGAAATTTCCGCCAGCAACGTTACGGTTTCCGGCTGTAAGCTTGTTAATTTTTATCGCGGAATTAAAATTAAAAGCTCGGGCGCCAGGGTTGAAGACAATAAAATATACAATCCAACGGTTGGGATTTCTAACGGTTATCCGGAAGCCGCTAATACAATTTCGGGGTTAAATTTGATTGATAATGATATTTTAGAAATGCAAGAATACGGCGTTTATTTAAAAAATTTGTCAGAGGCGTCTCAAAATACAATTTCAGGCAACAGAGTGACAATTTATAATCCAACTTTGTCGATTGCGGCTTTTAAATTAGTGAGCCCAAAAAGATTAATTTTTAGAAGCAATTTTTCAATGGCGGCGTTGGGCGGCAGTCCGCGGGAGCCCTGGGATTTGGCGATTGCGGAAGAAGGGGGAGTTGAGGTTAGCAATGTTAAAGTTTGCGATAATGTATTTGCGACTTTTGGGTTACAGCTGGGCGCGGGAGTTTCGGTTTCGGATATTAATTGGCAAGACCCTTGCGGCAAGAAAAATTATTTTAATAAAGATTATTCAGATTTTCCAGATGAGGCGGCGGTAAATGAGGATGGATGCGATAGAGCAGATAGCTTGCCCCCATTTCAAAATCCAGTAATAGCGAGTAATGTTTTAATTTGTTTTAGTTCCGGCCCTTTAACTTCAATAGAGGTGGGGGCGAATAATATTCATATCGCTTGTAATTGGACTTCAATAAATAATGGCAAAGCTTTTGAGGTGGGTGGAAAAAAGATTGCGATTAAAGCCGAGGACAAAGACCGGGTAACGCTAAATTTATGCCAGCCGCGAAATGCCGACCGCTGTGTTCAGCTAAAAAATTCCACTGACTTTTTGCTGCGGTCAAATTTTTTTAATGACTGCAAGGAATATTATTTAGATATTCGGTCGGAGCCGTTTGACATTACCAAATACGACCACCAAATTTATAATCCTTATGGAAGCAATTTAAGGTCGTCTAATTTAATAAATATTACCGGCAATTATTTAGCTCGCGATGTTTTGTATTTTTACGGCGACAGCAATGTTAATGTTGGCGGATTTGCGGTTGGCCATATTACAGTTGCCAACAGCAGTAATATTAATATTAACGGAGCGGTTTATTCGGGCGGAGACGCGGCTTACAAGGCCGGGGATCCGGTTAAAATTTTAAATTCGGCAAGTATTGGATTATCCAACAGCGAAGTTTTAAATACAATCGGCGGGGTTTATGTGTATGGTTCTAGCGCGGTTGCCTTGAGTAATAATGAAATTACAGATAATTTTTATACCGGCGCGATGCTGCAAAATTCGCCAAACGGCAGTCTGGTAGGAAATATTATCAGTGAGAATAAGATTTTTGAAGAGGCGGGCGACTGCGGGGCCGGCGAATGCGGGGGGCACGCGGTTTATGTTGCCGGTAGTAGTAATGATTTGATAATTTCAAATAATACGATTGAGCAAAATCAGGGCGGCGGGGTGGTTGTATTTGATGCCGATAGAATTACAATGAATGGCAATAAAATTTTTAGCAATGGCTCAACAACGGTGGACGTAAGCTACCAAGGAATTTATGTTGAGGGCGCCGACGACAATGAAATTTATGACAATGAAATTTATGACAATGAATCGTCAAATATTTATTTAAATAATTCAGCCGAAAATTACGTCTATAATAATTCAGTCCGGACCAGCGCGACGGGACGAGGAATTTACGCGATAAATTCGCCGAATACGCATTTAGGCCAATACAACACAAAGCTTGGCAATGATGTGTCCGGAAATAAAAGCGACGGGATAAGATTAGAAAGCAGCGGCGGCTCCGAGTTATACGCGAATACGGTCGCGGTTAATTTTGGCGACGGAATTGTCGGCGTAAATTCAAACAACGTCAGCCTGCGCAACAATACCGTGACGCTTGGGGTCGGGACATACGGCGTTAATATTTTAGATTCGGCGGACTGGAGCTTGGATTCAAACGCAATTAATTATAGTTTAGCTGTTGGCGATTTTACAAACTGGCCGTATTTAAATATTGGTTCGGCGGGGACGCCGGTGGTAGCCGATTTTCGGCACAGCATTCCGATAAACAATAAAGCCGGGGCGCAGGGGCGGGAGCTGCCAATTTATTATTATTACGACAATCGGTTAGGCGGGTCGGGCGGGAGCGTTATTCCGCCGGGCTCGCGTAATATCTCGTTAATGTCCGGCGCGAGTCCGATTACTTATCATCTGCAGATTGCGGCAAGCAGCGATTTTCAGGTTAGCAATTATTATGTTGATCATGCCGACCCAGTGTCATTCAATTTTGTTTCTTACGCGAGCAGGCCGGTTAAATTTAACGAGGCCTTTATGGGTTATTGCCGCAATTATTGTTTATATTTGGAGGAAGTCAACGGGCTTGGCGCCGGCAATCTGAATGAATTTAAAAATATTACGACTTACGAAGCGGACAGAACCGCGGTTTTGGCGCAGAATTCTGATTTTAATGATTTTCATAATTTAATTTTTTACGGCGGCAATAAAGATTTGACGGCGGAGGCCGGCGGGATGTATTTGTTTAGTTCCAACGGCAATAAAATTTATCAGAGCACATTTAACTACGCCGGGCCGGGGGCGGGCATAGATAATAGCTGGCAAGATAATATTTTTCAGGGAGAGCTGTATTTAAAAGCTTCAAATTCAAATATAATTTACGGCAATAATTTTGGGAAGACGGGCGCGTTTGAAAATCCGCAGGGGCTGGTTAATAATTGGTGTCAGCTGCCGTTAAACGATTTTTCCGGGCTTGACGCTTATGGATTAGACCGGCCGAATTATCCGGACCGGGGCGGCATACCAAACGGCGCTTTGGCTTGCACCTCATTAACTTATTCGCTTTTATTTCCGCCGGCGCAAAGGCCAGCCGAGCGCCTTAATTCGGCGGCGCAGCGGACAGCGAGTCGCGGGGTTTTTGACGCGGTTGGCAATTTTGCAAACAATGCGGCAAGAGCGCTTAAAGCGGGGATTTATTTTAGCGCTGACGGAGGGGTGAGCTGGACCGCCTCTCGGGTTGTCAGCGCCGTTGATTCGTCATCAATATTGCCAATGCCGAACATTGGCGGAAGCGGCGATTATCGCTTAGGAGTTTTTTCCGGCGGCAATCCAATCAAAACGCAGGCCTTTGACTATGACGAGGAGCCGGTTTATAATCAGGTTGTTTTTGATTGGAACGGGTATGCGAGCGGCGGTCTTCAATCTTACAGTAAAAATATTTTTGTTAGATTAGGAGTTATGGATATTGACAGCAACATTATGGTATCGGCGGCGACAACAACGGCGGTTGATTTGCTGGCGCCGCCGTTAAAGAAAGTGACGGCAGCCGATTTAGGCGGGGGACAATATCAGTTAAGCTGGAGCGCGCCGGTTGAGAGCAACTGGACAGCCGGGGCGCCGGCGCATTATGAGATCTGGTATGGCGTAAATAAATCAGAAGTAGAAGGAAGACAAAATACGGACGGCAACCAGCTAAACGGGCCGTATGTTTGGGACGATTTAACGCAGGCGCAAAGGGCAGGGTCGGGGTTATTATATCCAACATGCGCCGGCGGCAATGGGGTTTGTTATGACACAAATTTAAAATTTTTAGGGACAAGCGCGACAATATTAAGAACGGCAATCGGGCCACAGTATTTTTTGCTTTGCGCGGTTGATGATTTTGGGAACGAAAGCTGCGTCTTGTCAGAACCGCCGGAAGCAAAGCCCTGGGTGCAGACAGAACATGGAAATATTTATTCAGCAAAAGATATTGGCTCGGCCGAGTATCAAGCGTCGGGCTTTGGAGCAACTTATATAATTCAGGCCGGAGGAACAATCACAAATTGGGAAAGCCGGCAAGGGTGGAATTTTTCATCGTTTGATTTATATGAGTTTCCGAAGAAATCAAATTATTACAGCGGCGTTTTAGGCGATTTTGGTTATTTATACAGCGGGACGGATAATTTTAACGAAGTTATTTCTAATTTACAGTTGAGATACGGGGCGAGCAATGTGGTGTTGTATAATTTGGCCGGAACGACGACTTTGGGCGGGAAAATATATTATGCAACATCCAACTTAACAATTAACTCAACTTTAAAATTTAGAGACGGCTCGGGCAGCATCGACGGTTCCGGCTTAATATTAGTTAACGGCGATTTGGTTATAAATAATAATATCACTTACGACGCCGGTACGCCGTCAAAGCTAAAAAATATCGCTTCAGCCGGATTTATTGTTTTGGGCGACATTATAATTAACGGCGATGTCAGCCAAATTTTCGGGGCGTTTGTCGCCTTGGGTTGGCCAGCGATAAGCTCGTGCAGTCCGGTTACAGCGCATTGCGGCCAAATTAAGACGGGCGCGGGGGCGGGCCAGCTTAAAGTCAACGGCTTGTTAATGGCAAAAAGTATTGTTTTTGAGCGAACTTACGCGAATGCAGATGAAAGCGCTGAATATGTTATTTATGATGGCAGAGCAACGGTTAATCCGCCAAGAGGAATGGAAGCGTTTGCCAGCGCGTTGCCGACCTGGCAGGAAGGGCTTTGAACACGTAACACATAACACATAACATGGAACACGTAACACATAACACATAACATGGAACACGTAACAC
>CAYHQU010000038.1:4934-8360 GCA_964358955.1 uncultured Gammaproteobacteria bacterium
TAACACATAACATGGAACACGTAACACATAACACATAACACATAACATGGAACACGTAACACATAACATGGAAATTGCTACATGTTACATGATTTTTGCTCTTGACAAATTTTGTTGATTATTTTGTTTTATGATATAATAAACGTGTAACTTGTAACATATAACGTGTAACGCAAATAATTTTTAGATTATATTTATTTTATTTAAATTTATGTCATTATTTTCTTCGCAATTTAGTTATTTAGGCGTTGATTTTGACACACACAGCACAAAAATAGCGGAGCTAAAAAATGAAAAGAGCCGGCCAAGATTAATCAGCTACGGCTATTTTGACCATGAAGTAGATTACCAGCCGGATAAATCCAAAGATAACATTAAAGAGATTGCCAATACGATTAAGGCGGTGGTAAAAAAGGCGGGGATGACAACGAAGACCGCAGTTTCCGCTTTGCCGGCATTTTCAGTATTTAGTTCGGTTATCACCATACCGGCGATGTCAAAAAAAGAATTAGCGCAGGCAATAAGATGGGAGGCAAAGAAAGTTGTCCCGCTGGCGCTTGAAGAGATGAATTTGCATTGGGATATTTTAGACGAGATTAAAATTGAAGAGAAGTTGGCAGAAAAGACGGATAAAAAGGAGGCGGACAAGGGAGCAGAAGAAAAGAAATTGTCTAAAATTAAGCTTTTTAGCAATCGCCAGGATTTATTCAAAATAAAAAGGCGGCCGGACAACATAAAAAATATTAAAGTTTTATTAACGGCGGCGCCGAAGAATTTGGTAAATAAATACATTAATATTTTCAAAGGGGCGGGGCTGACTTTATTAAGTTTGGACACGCAGGCTTTTTCGTTAGTTAGGTCTTTAATCGGCAATGATAAATCAACAGTGATGATTGTTGACATGGAGTTTGGCGTCAGCAATGTTTTAATAATTCAAGACGGAATTCCATATTTAAACAGGAGCGTTAATGTCGGCGGGCTGACGATTACGCGGGCGATCGCGAATAGTTTAAATATAAGTTTAAAACGAGCGGAGCAGTTTAAATATGACATTGGCATAAGCGAAGGCGGCGGACAAGGCATCCCAAAGACGATTGAGACGGCGCTGGCGCCGATTATAGACGAGATTAAATACAGTATTGATTTATATAAAAATCAGGGGGGAAAAGCGGTTGAAAAGGTAATATTAACCGGCGGGTCGTCAATGCTTCAAAATTTGCCCAATTATTTGGCAAAGATTTTGGAGATGAGAGTTTTTTTAGGAGATCCTTGGGCGCGGGTAGCTTATCCGGAAGATTTAAAGATGTCTTTGTCGGAGATTGGGCCGCGTTTTGCGGTGGCGATCGGGCTGGCAATGAAAGAGATCGGATGACTACAAATTAGCTACAAATTTTGAAATTACAAATTTTGCTACAAATTATAAAAAATTTATATTCTTAAATAATTTGTAGATAATTTGTAGATAAAATTTGTAGATAATTCGTAGCTTATGGTTGATATAAATCTTTTGCCCGAAGATTTAAGAGGCAAAGAAGAAAAAGAGAAGAAGGCGGCAGGCAAAATACCGCATGTTTTTGATATTCGGCTGACAGCCGCAGAAAAAACCGAGAAAGCGCCAAAAAAGAGCGAGGAAGATAAGGGAGGTTTTTTAAAGAAAATTTTGAAAAGAGGGCAGAGGCCAGAAGGGCCGGCGGAGGGAGGCGCGTACCCGGAGAGAAGGCCGCTTTTAGGCGAAGAAAAAATTAGATTTCATCTGCCGGAGATGCAAAAAATAAAATCAGCGGCGCCGAAAGAGAGCTTCAAATTTAGACGAGAGGCGCCGGCGAGGCAAGAGGCGCCGGCAGAAAAGAAAGAGATTATAAAAAACAAAGCGCCTAAAAAATTTGAAAATAATAAAAAAGGAGAAGAGGTTTTTGAAATAAAGAAAACAACGCCGATTGAAAAAGCCGGGCGGGAAGGCAAAAAAAGCTGGTTTAAAAAATTAAGCGAGAGGTTTAAGTTTAGAAAAAAAGAGCCAAGTAATTTAAAACCAAAATTAGAGTTTGCCGAAAAGGATTTTAGGCGGCCAAAAGCGAAAGTTAAAAAAGTTAAAAAGACAAGATTTGAAATCAATTTAATACCGGAAGAATTAGTTAAGCATCCAAATTTAAATTTAGGACGCAAATTTTCCATTTTAGCGATAGCCATCGCCGTTACAGTAATTACAATTTTGAGCGCGCGAGAAGTTATCAAATTGCGGCAATTTGATATTAAGGATAAAATAAAAGAAGTTGAAATTAATGTTGCAAAATTGCAGCGAAGGGTTGATGAATTATCCGAGCAGAGAGAGAGAATAACAAAACTTAAGGAGAAATTTTTGTTGATTGAGACGATGTTAAAAAATCATTTATACTGGACAAAAATTTTTGAGGCGCTTGAGACTTATACCATTGATGACGTTTACTATATTTCTTTTTCCGCAACGGCAGAAGGAAGCTTAAGTTTATCGGCAATGGGGAAAGATTATGAGTCGGTGGCGCGGCAGTTAGTCGCTTTTCAGGAAGCGGCAGATTTTGTCAGAGACGTAAGCATCACAACGGCATCGGCGCAATTTGACGAAGGAGAACATCTTAAGGGGGTTAGTTTTGATATTAATTTAAAGTTAGTCAAAGATATTTATTTATTAAAATTTGCGAAAGAAAACAATGAATAGCTCGGCGATTAAAATTAAGTTTTTTTTAGTAAAGACGACATTAAAGTATTTTAATTTGTTTGTGGTTTTAATTATTACCGTATTAGCGGCGGCGGGGTATTATCTGTTTTTAGAGCCGGAGTTTAAGCAAATTAAACCAAAAAGCGATCTTGACGAGGTTGAACAATACCGAGATTATTTAAATAATTATTTATTAAAGTTGCAGGAGATGGAGACCTTAAGCCGAGAAATTACTGACGATGTTTCCGATAAAATTGAAAAAATACTGCCAGACAATCAGGACATACCGGGATTATTTGTTCAGCTGCAGGCAATTGCGGTTGAAAATGGTTTAGTGCTAAATTCAATAGATATTGCCGAAGACGAAGAGGAGCCGGAAGAGGCGGCGGCGGGCGCTGGTTTAGCTATTACGACGAGCGCCGGAAACGAAATAAAAAGGTTGAATATCGCCATGGATATAACCGGCGCGACTTATGACAAATTAAAATCTTTTTTGTCAATGGTTGAATATAATTTAAGATTATTTAACGTTGATGAAATCGCGTTTGACGTGAGCGAAAATTCCGCACTTTCCTACATTGTTAATTTGAAGACTTATTATTTAAATAAATAGAATAAATTATTAAAACTGTTTTATACGATGCCAATCCCGTTAAGCGGGACTACTGACTATTAACATATAGCTTAACAGTAAAAATTCCATATTTGGGACATTGCTTGCCGTTCGCCTGAAA
>CAYHQU010000039.1:0-8297 GCA_964358955.1 uncultured Gammaproteobacteria bacterium
CATACAACATAAAATATGGAACAAATTGTTACATGTTATATGTTTCTTTTTTCTCCCCGGCAGAGTCTCCCGAAGGGGACTCTGCCGACTGAAACATGCCGCATATTGCATGACACGTCATAATTCGCACGCACCTTGACATTTTCTGCCGGTTGTAATAAGGTTAATTTAACTTCCTATTACCTGCGGTTTTAATGGCCATTTGTTTGGAGAATGTAACATGATGACGTATCCTTCCCAGCTAAAAGAAAAAATCGCTTTTTCGCTCATTTTGTTTGTTATTTGTCTTCTGCCATTCTGGCTTTATTTATTGATAAAGCTAATCTTTGCGCCAGAAGGCTTCTGGCAAAATATATTTCTAGTAGGAATCGGTGTCTACTTTCTTGGCGCAATCCAGCTAGCCCTATTAGCGATACTGGCTGCGCTGCTATTCGCAATTTGGAAAAAAGATTAACGCGACTTAAAACCGCAAACAATCAAACCGAGCTAATCTAAGGCTCGGTCTTTTTTCTCCACAATTCATTCACATCTTATTAACACTATTACCACTTGCGCCTTGTTTTGACATTTTCCCCAACATGCTATAATGTAGTATGTATACGGAAACTGCTTTTGAAAACAATCCCCAAAGCAATAATCAAAACAAAAAAATATGGATACCCAAAAACTATGGCAAGCTACTTTAGGCGAGCTGGAGCTGTCGCTCAGCAAAGCTAATTTTGTCACTTGGTTTAAAAATACCTTTATTGTCTCCTATAATGACAAAAAAATTATCATCGGCGTTCCCAACACTTTTACCAAAGCTTGGTTTGAAAAAAAATATCATTCTCTTATTCTAAAAGCCCTGCAGAAAGTTACGCAAAACGGTTTCCGCGAACTCTATTATAAAGTGGAAACCAAAGGCCCGCTATCTGGCTCCGCCCAACCCGCCCCCATAACCGTTAAAGTTGACGCCCCTCTTTCCCAAAACATTAACGAACTCGGACTGAACTCTCGCTACAATTTTAACAACTTTGTTATTGGCAAAGCCAACCAGCTGGCGCACGCCGCCTCGCAGGCCGCCTCCCAAAAACCCGGCCAAATCTATAACCCCTTATTTATCTACGGCGGCGTCGGCCTTGGCAAAACCCATCTCCTGCAGGCAATCGGCAACGATGTTTTAGCCCGCCACCAAGACAAAAAAGTCCTCTATGTCTCTTGCGAAAAATTTACCAACGACTTTGTAAAATCCATAAAGTCAAACACTATCAATAAATTTAAAAATATTTACCGCTCCGTTGACGTCTTGTTAGTTGACGATATTCAGTTCATGGCCGGCAAAGAGGGGATCCAAGAAGAATTTTTTCATACCTTTAATTCCCTGCATCAAAACAACCGGCAAATCGTCATCAGCTCCGACCGTCCGCCAAAAGCCATCCCCGCCCTTGAAAATCGCCTCATCTCCCGTTTTGAATGGGGCATGATTGCCGACGTCGGCAGCCCCGACCTTGAAACCCGTATTGCTATTTTAGAGACAAAATGCCAAGAAAAAAATCTTGAACTTGCCTCTGATGTCGTAAACTACATCGCCGCCAATATTAAAAATAATATTCGCGAGCTTGAAGGCGCGCTAAACCGCATTATTGCCTATCGGCAATTAAATAACATTGCTCTTACTTTAGAATATGTTAAACAAATTTTAGAATCAATTACCGCCAGCGCCCAAAAAAAATCAGTTACCCCAAAACAAATAATCAATACTGTCGCTTCTTATTACGACATTCATATTGATGATATTATGGGCGCTTGCCGCAAAAAAAATCTGGCGATTCCCCGCCAAATAATAATGTATCTGATGCGCGAAGAACTTCGCAGTTCCTATCCGTCTATCGGCCAAGAAATTGGCAACCGCGACCACACCACCGCCATGCATGCCTGCCTAAAAATAAATCGCGAACTGGAAAATGACGAAAAGTTAAAACAAGACATTGACTTATTAAAAGAAAGAATTTATAGTCTCTAATTGTGTTGATAAGTTAAGCATAAATTAAATTTTTTTGGGGATAATAAAGTTAATAAGCGGCTGTATTTTATTATAACTTTTTCGCCAATAAAATTATTAACAATTTTGCCAACCGCTTATCCCAAAATTATCACCCGCGAAAAACTTATTATTTATCTACCTACAGGGCTCTAACCCACTTATCCCACCACTTATCCCACTATTATTATTACTATTATTATAAATATATAACTATAAATATATATAACTATAAATATTTTATATAATAAAACACTAATCAACCGGAAAATTATATGAAAATAATCTGCACCCAAGAAAACTTAAATCAAGGTTTAATTGTTGTCTCCCACATCGCCTTAAAAAATGCTTCCTTGCCAATTTTAAATAATATTTTAATTCAGGCGGAAGAAAATAATATTCGTCTTTCGGCAACTAATCTTGAAATGGGAATAACCTGCCTAATCCGCGGCAAAATTGAAGAAGGCGGCGCTTTTACTGTCCAGTCCAAGCTACTTAGCGACTATATCGGTCTTTTGCCTAAAGATAAAATAAACCTTGAAACAAAAAAAGGTGAAAATGGCGAAGACGGCTCAAATATTTTAAATATCACCTGTAAAAACTACTCAACAAAAATTAAAGGCATGTCAGCCAGCGATTTTCCTCTAATTCCCCAGCTGTCAAAAACCAACCCTTTTGTCTGTGACGCCTTAGAGCTAAGGCAAGCCGTCTCCCAAGTTATTTTTGCTGTTTCCTTAAACGAAACTCGCCCGGAAATAAGCGGCGTATTGCTGGAGTTTAGCCCAAATAAACTGACTTTAGCCGCAACTGACAGCTATCGTTTAGCTGAAAAAAGCATTAATTTAAAAAATAAATCCAACGCCGCCCCAAAAGTAATTGTTCCGGCCCGAACCCTTCAAGAAGTCCTTCGCATTTTAACCAGCTTTAAAAACCCGGTGTCATTAGAAGAAAATAAAGATTTTAATATCTATGTTTCGGAAAATCAAATTCTCTTTGAGCTCGGCGGAGTTGAGTTAATCTCTCGCCTTATTGAAGGCCAGTATCCCGACTACAAACAAATTATTCCTGAAAATTTTGAAACCCAGCTTTTTATTGAAAGCGCCGAGCTTACCAAAGCTGTTAAAACCGCTTCCCTTTTTACCCGCAGTGGAATTTATGATATTAATCTTGACGCCAACCTTGCCGAAAAAGAGTTGGTGATCTCTTCAACCAACAGCCAGCTTGGTGAAAACGTCTCGCGCCTCCCTATTAAAATTGAAGGCAAAAAAAATAACATCCTGCTTAACTATCGCTATCTGCTGGATGGTCTGCAAAATATTGACGCCCAAGATGTTGAGCTAAAAATCGTTGATCCCAACCACCCCTGCCTCCTTAAGGGTAAAGACCAAGACAACTATCTCTATATTGTCATGCCGATTAAGCAGTAATATAATTTATAGGGTCTGTTGACGAATATGCTTTCGTCACGAAATTTTCAGATTTTGAGGTAATTTTTTATAAAATTTTTGAGGCCTATTTGCTAAAATAAGCCGATAAAATTTTAGAAAAAATTAACCGAAAGATGAAAATTGCAGTAGAAATGATATTCGTCAACAGACCCTTATAATGCGCAAATAATTATCTGCGTCTATCGGCGTCAAGCCGCCATTTACGGACATTGATATTGTAGGAGTTTGTGGCGGCTCTAAATCTGCGTCTGATCTGCGGAGACATGGATGTATTATTAAACTTTTTTTTAATAAAAAAAAGCGGGTTGATAAATCTTGTCTTGATTTATCTTCCCGCCGTACTCGTGAATCCCGCTTAGCGGGATTTTCTTCATGCGTTGGCGCGGCCGTTCCCGTTCATTCGTAGGGCCGTCTGGATCTTGCCGGCCAGGCCGATGCAGTGGCCAATCGCCAACTGCTTCTCGAGCCACGACTCTTTCCGGGAGACGACGCGCTTCAGGCCGTGCAGCCCGACGAGTTCTTGCGTCTCGTCAGCCACGCGATGGGGCGCCGCCGCCGGACCAAATGTTCCGGCCGAATACGCCCTGACCACCTCGAAGACGGCATCGTAGACGCCATCTTTCGCCGCGACCGCGCTGCTGCTTGTGCCGCCGCTCATTCTCCACCTCTAACCCAACCGACCACACGCACGATGTCCAGAGTTCTTTTGTCTTAGTTCACCCCCCAAAACCAAGGGTCGGCCTACGTCTCCGAAACCGGAGCCTCCACCTTCTCCCTTCTCGGCCGAAGTTTCAAAAAAGAACCCCTAAGACCCAATTTCCAGTCAGGTCCAACCTGACCGGAAACCCCAATTGCCTCATGTTTATTAAAAGATCTAGCATTTACTTTTTATCATAATTCTTTTGTATTTATATGTCAAGAGCGGTTGCCGGATCGCGTAACACATAACATAGAACACGTAACAAATTGTTTTATGCTATGTGTTATTTGAAATGCGTTTTTATCCGGCCATTAGCGCCTTCCCACCTTCCCACCTTATTACCTTTAGTCTACTTAACCTCAATTACAATCCTCTCGCTTTCATAAATAAAGCCATCGGTTTGGTTGATAATCCCATAGATTTGATAAATCCCCGGGCCAGGATAGCTCGGCCAGGATATCTCAAGTCCCGCCTCGCCAAACTGCCGGACCGAATTGATAAATTGCGCTTTTAAATTTAATGGCTGAAAATATAAATCAATTTTGGCAATGCTTTCCGGTTCAGTTATTTTTGCGTTTACTGTCAGCGGAAAATTTTTATCCGTGATAATGGAATTATTTTTTGGTAATACCCATTCCAGCCCAGTTGTGATTTCCGGCAAGCTCAACTGGATGTCTATCGCCTTTGTTGTTGAATTGTCAATGTCATCATACGCCGTAACCGAAAATTTGTTTATCCCGTTTTTAATTTGCGGGTCTGACAAACTGACATTCATGCTCCAAGGCGGCGCTGTTGCCGTATAAATTAATTTCCCCGCCAAATAATATTCAACGCGACTAATGCCGCGCGGCGCCTCCGCGCTTATTGCCGCCACTAAATTTCTGCTCTCAACTTGCTGGCCTGGTATTGGCGTGATTATTGTTAAGTTCGGGCGGTTTTGCGGCACATGCAAATCATCATCTTCTGTCGGCGGCGCTTGCGCTGTGATATTTTGTCTCTGCGCCCATTGCTGGACCGCCGCTTCCCAATTTTTATATTGTGGATCCGCGTCCGGGTTTTGCGGCTCTGGCCCCTGCGGGTCGTCCTTATTAACATAATACAAAATGCTGTGTGGCGACATGAAATTTTTTTCTTCAATAAAGCTTGGCGGCGTATTTTCCGTTGCCAGCTTCCCTGAAGCGCGGTCAATTTTTACTTTAATTCCTTCTTTGATGCTGCCATTCAGCGCTGGTTTATTTATTGTCGTCGGCTCTGGGTCGTGAAAATATTCTACTGGCGCGCCAGCATTTATTTTTTTCATAAACGCCTGCCAAATCGGCGCGGCGACAACCGAACCGTCAGCGCCCCTTTTCATTTCTGAAAAATCATTATTGCCGACCCAAACTCCAACCGCCACTGAAGGCGTATAGCCAATCGTCCAGGCGTCCCGGAAATCATTTGTGGTTCCGGTTTTTGCCGCCACCGGCCGGTCTGGTAAAGTTAGCGAATTATTTTCGCCAAACACAAACGCCCGCGCCGAGTTATCGGCTAAGATATTATTTATCTGCCGCGCGACCTGCGTCTCTAAAACTTTTTTTGCGTTATCTTTATATTCTTCTAAAACATTGCCGTCTTTATCTTCAACTCTAAGTATCCCTGTTGTCTCACGCAGTTCTCCTTCGCGCGAAAGCGCCGCGAACGCCCGAACATGTTCCAGTAATTTTACTTCCCCGCCGCCTAAAACTAATGACAGCCCATAACGGCTGCGATCCTGCAAAGTTGTGTAACCAAGTTCGTCCGCCAAATTTAAAACATTGTCAATGCCGGTTAAATAAATCGTTTTTACCGCCGGAATATTTAGCGAGCCGGCTAGCGCCTGCCGCATTAAAACTGGCCCGTGTTCGGCCAAATTATAATTTCTCGGCTCATAATTTTTTCCGTCCGTATTGATAAATGTCGTGTTGACGTCAAACAAAACTGTCTCCGGCGTGTACCCTTTTCTAAACGCCGCCGCGTAAACAATCGGCTTAAACGATGAGCCCGGCTGCCTCGGCCGCGTGACAACGTTTACCTGCCCGTCAATCTCGTCATTAAAATAATCTTTTGAGCCGACCATCGCCAATATTTGTCCCGTGTTAGTGTCAATTGCAACCAATGCCGCGTTGCTCGCATTGTATTTTAAATTTTTTTCCGCCAGCTCCGTAATTGTCTCCTCCGCCATCGTCTGTTTTTCAAAATCAAGCGTGGTAATTACTTTTAGCCCTCCCTGCTCAACTGTTTTTTCCCCGTATTTTTCCGACAGATATTCTTTTATAAACATTACAAAATGCGGCGCCGAAATATTTTCCCTGAGCGGTCTAAATTCCAGCTCTGTTAATTTTGCCGCCTCGGCTTTTGCTTCCGTTGTATACCCAAGTTCAACCATGCTGTCTAAAATCCAGCCTTGTCGTCCGACGAGTTCATCCTTATGGCTTCCGTAAGGGGAATAATAAGTTGGCGCTTGCGTCAAGGCCGCCAACACAGCCGCCTCCGCCAAGCTTACTTCGCGGACGCTTTTTCCAAAATATGTCTGCGCCGCCGCCTCAACTCCGTATGCGGTTGTGCCGTAGGGAATTTCATTAAAATACATCTGCAATATTTCATCTTTGCTAAATCTTTTTTCAATCTGATATGACAAAATCACTTCTTTAATTTTTCTCGTGTAGGTTTTTTCCGGCGACAAAATCGCATTCTTTATTAGTTGCTGCGTCAGCGTTGAGCCGCCGACTTTGCTGCCGGTTAAAATATTTCTGATAATTGATCTTAAAATTCCCGTGACGCTTATCCCCTTATGCTCGTAAAATTTTCGGTCTTCTGCTGTTAATGTTGCGTCTTTGACAAATTGCGGGGTTTCATCAAGTTTAATAAATGTCCTTTTCTGCGTGCCGTGGATGTCGTATAAAATAACTTCGCCTTCACGGTCATAAATTTTTGTGCTTAGCGGCACGTCGCGCTCAATAATTTTGTCCGGACTTGGCAGGTCCTTGGCGACCCAAGCTAACATGCCTAAACTGCCAAAGCCGATAAAAATTATGCCAAACAAAACCAAAGCCGCCCCGGCTTTAAAAAATTTTTTAAAGCCGACTTTGCGTCTTGGCTTTTTAAAAAATGGCCGCCGCGGCAGTCGGCTGCTAAACGAGTGCCGGTATATTTTCGGCCCCGACCGCCAGTTTTGCGGCGAATGAATTTTTGTTGATAATCCTGGGATAGGCATAGGTTAAAAATTTCTAATTTCCAATTACTAATTACTCGTAATCATCGCCGCCCCTAAAATTGTTGCCTTCTCGCCTAATTTTGAAACTGCAATTTTTGTTGTTTTTAAGGCCGAATATAAAACTTCTTGTCTGGCTTTTATTATTGCCGGTAAAACTAAAATTTTTGCCCGCGCCAGCCCACCGCCAATAACAATAATGTCCGGATTAAGCGCGTTGATAATATTAGCCAGTCCGGTGCCAAGCGCGCCACTCATAATCTCTAATACCCTAACTGCGTTTTTTTCTCGCCTTATTGCTAACTTTTCAATCTCCAGAGCTGATTTTTGCTGGTTTGTAAATCGGTAGTATAAATTTTTCATTGCCGTGCCCGATGCGTAAACCTCAAGGTGTCCCTTTTTCCCGCAGCTGCAGGTATATCCGTTTTCAACAACCGTCATGTGCCCAAACTCGCCGGCCAGTCCGTCCCGCCCGTGATATATTTTTTTATCAAAAACAATGCCGCCGCCAATGCCCGTCCCTAAAGCGATCCCGACAACGTTATTAAATTTTTTCCCCGCGCCAAAAGTTGCCTCGCCTAAAGTAAAACAATTAACATCATTTTCAACCATCGCCATTTTTGAAAATTTATTTTCAATTAATTTTTTAACATTAAAATTTTTTATTTTTGGCATGTTTGGGCTTGAAAGTAAAATACCTCTTTTTTGGTCAACTTGCCCGGCCATTCCAACCCCAATCATTTTTACTTTTGCTGTCGCAAAAACCTCAATCGCCTTTATAATATTTTTTTCTACCGCCCCTTGCCCCTTTTCCGATTCAGTCGGAATCCTAATTAATTTTGGAATTTTATTTTCATAAACCAACCCCGCGGCGATTTTTGTCGCGCCGACATCAAGGCC
>CAYHQU010000040.1:0-5054 GCA_964358955.1 uncultured Gammaproteobacteria bacterium
CCAGGCCGCAATTTTTCCAGCGTTCTAAGTGCGTTTTCATAATGTGATGTCCATATCAAATAAATGGTATGATAAAAAATATTAAAAAAATATTTTATTCAGCGATTACTTCGCTGGGAACTCTAGGGGCCGGAGAGGTTTTGGCGGCAGACCAGCAAGTTAATGTCGCGGGACGGCTAAATAATTTCGCGCGGAATATGGGATTTATCATTGTTGACAACGGCCAGACGCCGCAGCAGCGGATTGCGAGCTTGGTCGGGGTGATTATAAACATAATTTTAGGGTTTTTAGGAATTATATTTATGCTGTTGATGATTTACGCGGGGATGCTTTGGATGACGGCGCGCGGGGACGAGACGCAAATTACAAAGGCAAAAAATATTTTTAAAAGTTCGGTGACGGGTTTAATAATAGTGCTTTTAGCTTACGCGGCAGTATTTGCCTTAGGTTCAATGATAAAAGGGGCGGGGGTATTTGCGCAGTAAGGGATTTAAATTTTAATGATTTTACTGACTATTAACATATAGCTTAACAGTAAAAATTCCATATTTGGGACATTGCTTGCCGTTCGCCTGAAAAAATCCTTGATGTATCTACGGATACACAGGGCAGTTTTTTCAGGCTCCACGGCGGCGCACTGTCTCCAAATCTGAAATTTTTCCTTATTAACTTATATGTTAATAGCCAGTAATTTGCAAACAATAGAGATAGAAGTACGTGGATCCCGCAGCCGCGGGACGCAGATAAACATAAACGCGGAAAAAAGAGTATGAAAAAAATAAAATACATTTTATTAATAGCGGCAATCATCACGCCCCTATTTTCAGTTTTGGCGGCGGATTCGGGCATGCGGCCGTTTGATTTAAATTTAGTTAACGAGACGGCAAACTCCAGCGGTTATGTCACGCAAAATGTCACCGAGACGACTTTGGCGACTTTATTAGGATATTTTGTATCGGGATTTTTATCTTTTTTAGGAGTAATATTCACCACTTTAATGGTTTACGGCGGCTATCGCTGGCTGACGGCGCGCGGCAATGAAAAAAATATTGACGACGCCAAAATGATTATTAGAAGCGCAATTATCGGAACAGCAATAACAATTGGCGCTTATGGAATTTGGCTGTTAGTTGACCAATATTTTATATAAAATTTAAAAATTATTTATTTGGTATGAAAAAATTAATGTCAAAAATTTATTTGACTATGGCTTTAGCAACCGTCCCAATTTTTGGCGAAGATTTAAATAAAAAACTAAGCAACCAGACGGGGGCGTTTGCCAACGGGGCGGGCCTTCAGGCGGTAAGATTAGGGCAAGTTGTCGCTAATGTCATTATGGCGTTTTTATCAATTTTAGGTTTGGTTTTTATTGGATTGATAGTATATGCGGGGTATTTATGGATGACGGCGCGCGGGAATAAAGACAGGGTGGAAAAAGCGCAGGATATTTTAAAAAGCGCGATTTGGGGAATAATAATTACGCTGTCAGCTTATTCAATCGCTTATTTTGTTTTAAATTACGCGTTTACGGGGACAGCGCCGACGCCGGAAGGGGGCAGCTATCCGCAATAAAATCCACCACTGGCTAAAGTTGTAAAGTTGTTGCCTTGCATAGTTGCGCGTATATCCCGATCGTGGGTTAAATGATTTAATTTGGTGCTTTTTAATTTTCAAATTAGTAGTTTTCCCCCGCATTTTAAGTGCAAAAACTGCATATTTGTGAGATGATTTCTCGTGTATGAAACATTTACACGAGAAATCCCCTTGTTGCGGAGCAAAAATTAAGCAACACGGCGGTCGTCGCAGACAGTGTTTGCGATGCAAAAAAACTTGGCGAGTTTGGCCCAAAAAGCGCGGTCGAAAAAAGTGTCGTTATTCATTTTCTTCCCTATTAAAATTTTTAGATAACGACAGTGGGTCATTAGCCAAACAAGCTTCCCGGCTAGGCCTTAAACCAAACTCATTTCACCGGCGAATTAGAAAAAATCTTGAAAGCTACCTTAAAAAAACTCCTTGGCCAAAAATTCCTGGAGGAAAGCTAATAGTCATTGCTGATGCGATTGAACAAAACATTCAAGGGGAAATGTGGACGATTTATTTTGTGTTGTTTCGAGCGGTTGGCTCTAACCGCGCCGTCATCAGCCCGCCAGCTTTTTATCCCGGCATTGAAAACTTTAGACAAGCTTGGCGCGTGCACTTTAAGAGCCTACCCAGTAAGGTTCAAAAGCGCATTTTAGCCCTTGTTTGCGATGGAAATAGCGCTTTAGTCAGTATTGCTAAACAGCAGGGTTGGGTGCTGCAGCGCTGCCATTTTCACCTTAAGCACCGAATTGCCAACTACCTGCGAACTGGACCGATGGCGCGTCAGCGAGAGTTGGCATTAAGAATTAAAAAGTTAGTTGATGAAATTTTACTTGAGCTGGATGAAAACAAAATTGTTGGCGCTTTAGAAGAATTAAAATCAGTGCTGTTAAAAGAAATTAAATCTATATTTTTAAAAAAATATATTAAAGGATTTATTAACAACTATCAACATTATCGCAGTTATCTTTACTATCCTGGACTAAACTTACCCAATACCAGCAACAGTGTGGAATCGCTGAATAATTTAGTACGAGATTTGCAGCACAAAGCCCGAGGTTTTAGAAGTAAAGAATCGCTTGAAAAATGGATCATTGCTCTGTGCAAATTTCGGCAAAATATTACTTGTAATGGCAAGAAAAAAAGCACCAATAAAAATCACTAAACCCACGATCGCGCCTTACGTGCAACTTTAAAATTTTGTCTTCCAGTATATTTCAGGTCTGTTGACGAATATCATTTCTACTGCTTCACCGTCCCGGGCTTTCCATTTTTTCTTACTATAATTTTACATCAACGTATGTGACGATCGGCAAATATGTTGATTTTTTTTAAGAATTATAAGCCCGGCCTGTCTTATACATCTTATCACCTTTTCACGTTTTTTCCCTGTCAGAGTCTCCGCAGGGGACTCTGACGCGCCAGCCCCGTCCACTCCGTCCTTCA
This sequence comes from uncultured Gammaproteobacteria bacterium, assembly GCA_964358955.1. Lineage (GTDB taxonomy): Bacteria > Patescibacteriota > Patescibacteriia > Buchananbacterales > GWA2-38-13 > CAYHQU01. Next base: position 3,028 of record CAYHQU010000040.1, read on the forward strand.
CCACCCTTCAGGGGCGGTTGCAGTAGTCCCTCCGTCATATACGTCGTATAAGTCCTATCCGTCCAATAATTTAAGCACCCTACGGGTGATCCCGCGTAGCGGGACAATTTATCAATTTAATAAATACGCTTTAGAAATCCGATTTCGGGTATCCGAAATCGGATTTCCATTTCTACTCGCTAAACTTATCGCTGAAGACAGCCCCCATCGCGGACTTTGGCGCGCGGTGTTGTTTTGCTGGGGCGGCAATTTCGTATTCGTCAACACTCCCAAAAAAGAAAAAACCCCGAAAGGAAATCGGGGTTTGGTTATGCGGCTAAAAAAAGATTTAGCTTGGCGAGCCAATCCAGGTCCGCCAGCCAGTGGCGGCGGTGACTGGATTTTTATTTTCATAATGCCAGGTTTGGCCGTTGGCAATGTCGGTGCAGACGGTTTTGTAGCGATAACCAACCGGCAGGCGCACTTCTTGGATTCCGGCACCGACAAAATCCGCGCTGGCGGCCAATTTTTCTTCGGGCAGCTGATAAATTTCCACATGAAGATGGCGCGCGGTATAGTTTGTAACTGTGCCGCGCACTTTTAGCGACGCACCGCTAATTATTTTTTCAATCAGCTCTAGATCGCTGTAGATAAGCTGGCGGCGTTCGGACGTCGTTTTCGGATCAGAAAGTTCAGTAAGCAGTTGGCCGCGGATTTCAATCAACTTTTGACGATCATCGGTTTGCGCTTGGATGTCGCGAGCGTAAGCCATACTTTCAACCGGCTCTAGGCCGAAAAAGCAGTTTTTCAGACCCGGGGTCCGCGTGTCGCGAAGATACGCCAAACCGCAGCCGCTATTGGCAAAAACCAACAAGACAAAAAGCGCTTTTCTCATGGCATTGCCTCCTAAAAAAAGTTGGCAAGAAGAAAGTTAAAGAGCATTAAACAACATATCATGGATTAGATATTTTGTCAAGAATGGTGTATAATAATAATAACCATTAACTTGGTTCAAAATTATAAAATTAGTAGGGCAATATGGAATACAGATGGACATAAATTGTTTTATTGCTTCATTGTTCCATTGTTTCATTGTTAATTGAATAATAATAAACAATAATAACTATGAAAATTAAAAAAACTAAAAAAATAATCATAGCTGCGATTGTAGTTTTGGGGGTTTTGGGGGCGCTGCCAATAGCGGCGGTAAATCCGGTATGGAACGAAGCGCAAAATCAAATGAGAGATTTAGCGCCGGTTTTTGGCGGCGCGGTTGATATTAGAATTATTATTGCAAATATTTTAAAATATTTTCTAACTTTTGTCGGAATTATTTTTTTAGTTTATATTGTTTACGCCGGGTTTAGCTGGATGACTGCCGGCGGCAATGATGATAAAATCAAGCGGGCAAAAGAGACGCTTACTGCCGGCGTCATCGGGATTACGGTTATTATTATGGCGTTTGCGATCGCGCGTTTTGTCATAATCGCGGCGCGCTGCGCGACAGACACTTCCGGCAGCTGGTGCGCTTTGGTCTACAATATTGCTTGGTAATAATAAGGTTGATTGACTAATATGAACTGGCATTTTGCGGTAATCCAAAAAAATTTAGATGAAAAAAAATGGCTATGGTGGGCAATAGCTGTTTTTTTTATTACCTTCAGTTTGATAGCGGTTTGGAAATATTATAATTTTGGATATAATGGCTTAGATTTAGCAATATTTAATCAGACATTTTATAATACGGCGCGCGGCGATCTGTTTGGGCTAACAATTCATCCGCCTGCTTATTTAGCCGATCATTTTTCACCATTAATATTAATTTTGGTTATTTTTTATTTGCCTTTTAGACACCCGCTGGCGCTTATTTTTTTACAGATTGCGGCAGTGGCGCTGACAGCTTTACCGATATATTTAACAGGCAGAGAGGTTTTTAGCCAGAGCCACGTTACTGAAAAATTTAAGGTGGGGTGGGGATTGTTTTTTGCGCTGATTTTTTTAGCCGGGCCGTTCAGCCAAAATTTTGCGTTATATGAATTTCACTTGTT
>CAYHQU010000040.1:5154-6267 GCA_964358955.1 uncultured Gammaproteobacteria bacterium
TGCCGGCAGTAAAACCAAAATATTTAATTTTAGCGCTGATGCCTTTTTTACAGATTTTTTTAGGGTCGCCAAGCGGGAGTATATTAATTTTAAAGACGCAATATCTAACATTATTTTTACCAGCGCTTTTTTTGGCTTTTATATTCGGAATAAAAAAAATTGTCTGGTTAAAATTTTTTTCAGACAAAAAAAGTTTAGTTATCGCAGCGACAATTTGCGCCGCAATATACGGCAGTATTATTTTTGGGCCGTTTGCCAGTTCGGTTTACGCATTTACTAAAACCGGGCTAGTCGCGATAGGCACAGAATTTAAAAATAATTTAATAAAAAAAATTCCGGCCGGGGCGGCGGTGGCGGCGTCTTACGATTTTATAACAAAGTTATCGTCGCGGCCGAATATTTACGCGCTAAATTATTTTTTTTTAGGCAAAACGCAATTTGGAGCGACGGAATATTTCTTGCCGGAAAACACGGAATATTTGGCAATTAATTTCTCGGATTTTTTAACTTATAAAACAAGCGCTGGCGATAATCCTTTATACAGAGAAAGTTATTTAAGCGGCGGCAGAAGAATTAGAGAGCGCATTGAAAAGGACGGATTTGGAGTAGTAGAAATTTTAGAAGATTTGGCGCTTTTAAAAAAGGGAGCGGAAACAGATATAAAACTGTTTCAGATTTATGACGGCGAGCGGCCAGATATTGAAAATACGCAACGCGCATCATTTGGAGATATTAATTTTTTAGGATTTGAAATAAAACCGGCGTCAGAAAATAAATTGCTGATAAAATTATTTTGGGAGACAGCAAGGGCGACAACGACTGATTGGCAAATAGAGATAGGCATTAATGACAGTTCAGGACATGAAGTTCATAATAAAATTTACCCATTGGCTTATGGACTTTATCCGACTTTTGAATGGAGGCCGGGCGAAATTGTTCAGACAAATTTTTGGCTGGAAGATAATAAAAATTTTTCAAAGATAGAAATACAGCTTTTAGAAATAAAAAAAGGCGGGTTTTTTATTAATGAGACCCGCGGGGTGACATATAGAGTTTATGAGTTAGACAGATATAGCGAGAAGATTGGGCTTGAGATAAGAGATTGAATTGACA
>CAYHQU010000040.1:6367-8243 GCA_964358955.1 uncultured Gammaproteobacteria bacterium
AAATTGTTAAATTGTTTTTGACCGACATTCGTTGAAAATTCCTCCTCGTCAGAGTCTCCCATAGGGGACCCTGACGCAACTCGGCGGAGTCCCTTTCAGGAGACTCCGCCGGGGAGGCAATTTTGCCTCAGATTTTCCTCGCCAGAAATCTTTAATTCTCCACTAAATTATCTACAAAAATCTATCCACACTGTTCCATTTGACTAGGTATGCCCGAAAATTGCTGCTTGACAAAATATTTAAAGTATGATATATATAGGAATATTGTTCTTTAGCAGGCGTCCTTTTACATTAAGCCATAGGTGGTTTTCATTTGAGTGAAAGGAGCGGATTGAACGTAATGGAAGAACAAAAAAGGAAAGGGGGCCGGCCGCTGGGCGAAGTAACAAACTTCATTGCCTCGCAAGCGGATTTTGGCGCCAGACACGCAAGAAATGAAATCAATCGTCTAATAGAGCTGGCAAAAACAATGGGAATTACAACAACGGAATCGTCGGTCGGCGTAACATATTACCGCTTAAAAAAACAGTGGGAATCACAAAACAAAAAAAGCGGCTCACCGGTAATTAGGGTTGAGCGGCCGGAAGAAGACCAGGCGACAGACCAGAAAGAAGCGGGGTTGAAAGATAGCGAGGCGGCAGAGGCGGCGCCAATAAAACCGATGTCGGCGCAACCGTCGCTCATCGCGGAAAAAAAACCGGTAATCACGCCGCCGGCAAAACCGTATGTTCAAACAACAAAATTATTGCCGGCTGAAAGCATTGTCGCGGAAGGCGACGAGTGGTTTGATCCGAATCAATCGGTGTTTGTGAATTTTCACGAGGGTCGCGGCATTAACAGTCAGTCACGCGAAGGATTACCATATATTGGCCGAATCGCTGGACGAGATGATAAAAAAGTGGTTTTACCGCTGGCAGAATCCGTTCAAAATAAAATTGCGGCGGAGCTAAAAAGATTAGGAAAGTTTCCAATAATGCTGCCTTGCTTTCTGAAAAAAAAAGAAACGTATTGGCTGGCGCATTGTGTAGATTTGTCAAAACTTGAGCCAGCTGACGACGAACAGACCAAAAGAATGGATGATTTATCGGCGCGGATGCAGTATTTAGAATCGCAGGTAATGCGGCTGTGTCGAATCGTTGACGAGGTGGACGAAAGAACGCGGATACAAAGAATGCTAATAGTATTTGATTTTCAGAATTTCAGCGCGTCATACAAGGAACGCGGCACGCCGGTTCACCCGCGGTTTGTCGTTGAACAGGCGGCGCGTTTTGAGACGTTAATTCCGCGGCGCGTGGCGGGGGTCGTAATTGTTGATTTTTCTTCATCGCGGGGAAAAACCTACTGCGACAACATACCAAATTATGAATTTGTCGCCGTGCCGGACGTTGACGATGTCAAAAAAAATCCAACCGATCAAGTCATCTACCAAACAACGTTAGAAAAGATTCAAAAACTCAATCTTGAAAAAGGCAGTTTGGTGGCGATTGTCTCCGGCGACGCGCATTTTCTGCCCTTAATTCACGAGTTAAAGATGGCGGGTTTTCAGACGATGACTGTCGGACGAGAAAGCCATATGGCAAAAGCGATGCAGGACGCCGATTACTGTTTAGTGCTGCCGTAGTCGCAGACCACGGTTCGGTAGGCACCACAACCCATTGCGGAAGAGCAATGGGTTTTTTATTAATGCGACTCGCAGGTGACGCATAGGCAGATTGAGAAAATTAGAGTTGAAATAGATAATTGTTTAATTGTTACATTGTTCTATTGTCCCGCTACGCGGGATCACCCGTGGGGTGATTAAATTGTTGGACGGATAGGACGTATATGACTTATATGACACATAGGACATCTGTTAAAGCGACCATTCCCCGCCACC
>CAYHQU010000041.1:0-1551 GCA_964358955.1 uncultured Gammaproteobacteria bacterium
TAGAAGGTTAAATTACATCTATTTTTCAAATAAATTATTGGTCATTTTTGCAGTTACTATAGATTTTGAAGATAAGAAATTAAAAAAACTATATGATGATTTGACAAACAACTTCCGTGAAAAATTAAAGGATTATAATTTGGGAAAAGAAATTAAGACAAAGACTAAACCAGTAGATATAATGTTTTCTGATAATTCTGCTGCTGAGGCAAAAACTGAAATTAATACTCCTTGCTCAACATTAATAATCAGCGGGTTACCAATAACTTCCACAAAAGAAGTGGAGTTTAAATTTAATTTTCATTATGAATTTAGACACCCGGGAGGAAAAGATAAAGAAAATATTTTTAAAGAAATTTTTTGCAAAAAAGTAGCTAAATCATTAGTGGGGAAAAATTGGAAAGTTAGAGATAGCGTCAATAGCAAAAAAAATTTGTATGGTAATGTATTTAATGTTTGTACATATATACTATCTTTATGCATGGCCAGTTTGGGCAAAGCAGACGACGCTATTAAATTATTAGAACCGATCCGAGAAGAATGTAATAAAAACTTAGCCAAAAAAGAATATGGACCACTAATTGCCGAGGTGAGGAATTACTTATTTTTTATTAATAAAGCTAAATTTAATAGGCTTTATTGGGGTCTGGATCCAAAAAAATTAAGACCTGTCGCAGAAGAACTATAAAGGTTAAACAAATATTCATATGAGAATTATATGTCCTGGGCCATAGTACATGAACTCGAAGGGAATAGAAAACTGGCAAAAGAATCAACTCAAAACGCAGAAAATTCTCATCCCAATAAAGTATACGATTTTCTGTTTAATTATTTATATTTTTATTTAAGCGAGGGTGAGTATAAAAAGGCGATTGAGACTTTAAATCAAATGGCAGAAAAGGCTACCAATACCTTTATCCATCCGGTAATAAATTTTCTGTACTACCAATTTGAAAAAACCAAAGATTTATCTTTATTATTTAATGTGGGGGTAGTAATATTTATCTGGGGAGACAAAAAACTAGGGGAAAAAGAACTAAAGGCCTTTATTAATTTAATAAAAAATGATCCAGCTTATAAAATATTACTTGAATATGCGGAATCATTAATTAATAATTTACCGACACACAAGGTACAAGTAGCTGACAAAATCATACAAGAATAAATATCTACCATTAAATCCAAATATATGCCCTACTCCGTCAAAATTCTAATGACCGAGTTTGTCACCCGCGACGTTAAAAGGTTTATCACTGAAAAACCGGCTGGCTTTGTTTATACTCCAGGCCAAGCAACCGACGTTGCCGTCAACTTGCCCGAACTTAAAGACAAAACCCGGCCTTTTACTTTTACCTCCCTAAATTCTGATCTTGTTTTGGAATTTACAATCAAATCTTATCCTGATCATGGTGGTGTTACCAAAAAACTGCACGAGCTAAAACCCGGCGACGAGTTGCTGATTAGCGACCCTTGGGGCACAATCCACTATAAAGACAGGGGCGTCTTTATCGCCGGCGGCGCCGGCATTACTCCGTTTATTGCCATCTTCCG
>CAYHQU010000041.1:1651-8192 GCA_964358955.1 uncultured Gammaproteobacteria bacterium
GGGGCGTCTTTATCGCCGGCGGCGCCGGCATTACTCCGTTTATTGCCATCTTCCGCGACCTTGCCCAAAAAGGAAAACTGGCCGGCAACAAACTTTTTTTCTCCAACAAAACTGAAAAAGACATAATCTTGAAACAAGAACTTGAATATATTTTTCCAGCCGGCGACCTAATCCTGACTTTAACGCAGGAGCAAAATCCAAAATATCAATCCGCGCGAATTAATAAAGATTTCCTAAAAAAATACCTAACCGACTTTAGCCAAAATTTCTATCTCTGCGGCCCGCCGCCAATGATAAAAGATCTAAAAGCCGACCTCGCCGTCCTCGGCGCCAGCGTTGATCAAATTATTTTTGAAAAATAATTTTAAAAAAGCGCGATTCCAATATTTTGAAGCCGTGTTTTTTTATATAAACTCCGCCAACTAAAATCGGAAAAAATTCTCATACTATAGTAGTATAAAAGTTTTTTTGATTTTATTATTGCAATCAAAGACCAATGGACATCACATTTGACTTGGCACTCAATAACTGGTTAAAATTGCGTCTGGCTAGAATTTTGCAGGCAAATTTTTTCATCCCGCTTAGCGGGACTATGACGCAAAAAAATGCTTACTTCAGCCCTTCGCCGGGCCGCAGCTTTTCCGGCGGACTGGCGCGTTTTAATAATGCGATGTCCATAGGAGTTCAACTACGGGGCCCCGTAGTTGAACTCCGAGGGGCGTACCAAAATTTTTCCGTCCGCAATACATGGCAGATAATACCGATGCTCATGCTTTGCCATCATCTAAATTTAGGCATTTCGAAATCATGCTGATAATTATTTAGGACACTGCTATAAAATCTACACCCCACTTTACAAATCCCGCAACCTATGCTATTATACAAATATCTAAAATATTAACCTATGGGCTAATAGAGAATTTGCTTAGAGAATGGGGTTTCCTGATAAAATGACTGAATTAAAACTTTTCCACTTTAACTCGATGACTCTTAATTATTTAACTCGTTTTGCTCCAAAAGCAAAATTAGTAAAACTACTCTTCTCTCAAAAAATATCTGGAATTTATTCCGGAATTTTTGGCATCTAAATTTTCAGTCTCTATTTTCCCAATAAATAATTTTATGGGAAATTTAACTATTATTGGAACCATCTTTGCTGGTTTTATTTTTGGCGTCGGCATCGGCTATTATCTCCGAAAAATTTGGGCGATTCGGCGCCGCGACACCATTGAAGCTAAAATTGAAAATCTAATCAATGAAGCTAAGGCCAAGCAAAAACAAATCTTGCTTAGCGCCAACGAAAAAGCGTTAAAAATTATTGAGGAGTCAAAAGAAGAGGAACGCAATCGTCAGCAGGAAATGCTGCGCTCGCAAAAACGCCTTGAAAGCCGCGAGGCTTTGTTTGACCAAAAAATCATTGATCTGGAATCAAAAAAACAAGAAATTTTGGACAAGCTTAACCGCGCTGAAAAAATTAAAGAAGAAATCTCAAAAATTAAAGAGGAACAAATTAAAAAACTGGAAAAAGTCGCCTCGCTAACTAAAGAAGAGGCAAAAAAAATCCTGCTTGAAAATACGGAAAAACAAATCAAAGAAGATATCCTGCTTCGTATTAAAAAACTAACCGAACAAGGAACCGAAGAAATTGAAGCCAAAGCCAAAGAAATGCTGACGATTGCTATCCAGCGCTGCGCGACTTCGCACGCCGCCGAAATTACCACTTCAACAATTGACCTTCCTTCCGACGAAATGAAAGGCCGTATTATCGGCCGCGAAGGCAGAAACATTAAAACCATTGAACAAATTACCGGCGTTGAAATTATCGTTGACGACACGCCCCAGGCAATTACCATCTCCGGCTTTAGCCCAATTCGCCGCCAAGTCGCCAAGCGCGCGCTTGAAAAGCTAATCTCCGACGGCCGAATTCATCCCGGCCGGATTGAAGAGGCGGTTGAACAAGCGAAAAAAGATATTGCCCTTGATATTAAAAAAGCCGGCGAAGACGCCTTATTTGAGAGTGGCGTCACCGGCATTGATCCAAAGCTTGTCCAAATTTTAGGCCGTCTAAAATACCGCACGAGTTACGGCCAAAATATCTTAATGCACTCCCTTGAAGTCGCCAACCTCTCAATGCTGCTCGCCGAAGAACTTGGCGCCGATAAAACCATCGCCAAAAAAGGCGGCCTTTTCCATGATATCGGCAAAGCCGTCGACCATGAAGTCCAAGGCGGCCATCCGGAAATCGGCTACGACATTCTGACTAAATTCAACATGCCCGAAGAAATCGCCTATGTCGCCAAAGGCCACCACGAAGACCATCCAAAAACTTTGGAAGCGGTTATCGTTAAAGTCGCCGACGCAATCTCCGGCGCTCGCCCCGGCGCTCGTAAAGATACCTACGAACAATATCTCCAGCGCTTAGGCGATCTTGAAAAAGTCGCGACCAGCTTCCCCGGCGTTGAAAAAACATACGCGATTCAGGCCGGCCGCGAAATCCGCGTCTTTGTGATGCCGCAGGAAGTTGACGACTTACAGTCAACAAAACTCGCCCAAGACATCGCCAAAAAAATTGAAGCTGAACTTAAATATCCCGGCGAAATAAAAGTAACAGTCATCCGTGAAAACCGCGTCATTGAATACGCGCGCTAATCATTAAAACATAAAAACAATAAAGCTTTTCCGCCAGAGGCGGATCAGCCGCGGGCTGAAAAACATAAAAACACATTAACAGTGGCTGGATTTGCATCAAATATTTTGTTTTAATGTTTTCAAGTTTTAAAGTTTTCATAAATCCCTATGAAAATCCTTTTTATCGGCGATATCGTCGGCAAGCTCGGCCGCCAGGCCGTAGCCAAAGCATGGTCCGAAATTAAAAAAAAGCATGACCCTGATTTAATTATTGCCAACGCCGAAAACGCAACCCACGGCAATGCCCTCGGCATCAACGCCTACCATGAACTGAAAAAAATCGGCATTAATTTTTTTACATTAGGCGACCATGCTTTTAAAACCAAAGAAAATCTTGAGCTGTTAAATCAATCAAATCCCGACGTTATCCGCCCCGCCAACTATCCCCCCAACGTTCCCGGTCTTGGCAGCCAAATTATTGAAGTGGGCTCAAAAAAAATATTAATTATCAACTTAATCGGCCGCGTCTTCATGAAATTTGACTACGACTGCCCCTTCCGCGCTTTATCGGAAATTCTAAAATCGCACGAAGGCGAAAAACTCGCCGCCATCATTGTTGATTTTCACGCCGAGGCAACCTCGGAAAAAAACGCCCTCGCCCGCTATTTTGACGGTTCGGTTTCCGCCATTTTTGGCACCCATACGCATATCCCAACCTGCGACGACCAAATCCTGCCCAAAGGCACGGCTTTTGTCAGCGATGCCGGCATGGTCGGCGCCAAAAATTCGGTCATCGGCGTTAAAATTGAGCCAATTATTAAAATGTTTTTGCACCAATATAAAATGCCATTTGAGCCCGCCGAGTCCGGCCCCGCTGTTTTTAATTCGGTCTTAGTTGAAATTGACCCCAAAACTCGCCTCGCCAAAAAAATTATCCGGCTGGACAAAAAGGTTGAGGTGTGATAAGATAAAAATGATATTATTAATTGGTTATCGTTAAAGGTTTATCGTTTATGGCCCTCCCGTTTCGGTTATCGTTAAATGGCAACCGGAACGATAAACGGTAACCCCAGTATGACTTCGGGAATCATTAAACCATAAACGATAACCGCTAAACGACATAAAAATATGAATAAAGCCCAACTCATTGAGGTCATCGCCCAAAAAGCAAACATTTCCAAAGTGCAAGCCGAGCTTGCGATTAACACTTTAACTCGCACAATTACCGAAACGATAAATGGCGGCGGCGAAGTAACAATTACCGGCTTTGGCTCTTTCACTGCCAAAGAACACAAATCACGAACCGTCGCCAACCCGCGCAATCCTTCCGAAACTATCAATGTCCCCCCGACCAAAGTCGCCAAATTCAAAGCCGGCAAAAATTTAAAAGACACCCTAAAAGGTCGCCTCGCCCCAAAGCCCGAAACTCCAGCGCCAGCGCCAGCCGCCGAACCTGAAACTCCCGCACCTACCCCAGCCCCAGAATCCGAAACACCGTCCGAACCCCAAAGCCCGTCATCCGAACAATAATCTAAAAATCTCTTATAAAAAATAATCGGCTCAAACATGCTTGAGCCGATTATTTTGTTTGTGTACATGGCATTTCGTAGCAGATGTGGATAACCTTGTTATTGATTTTCTATTTTTTTTCTACTATACTTTAAGTATAGTAAATGGGTTAAAATACGTCAAATCTATGATAACTAAAAAACAAAAAGAAGTCTTTGACTTCATAAAAAATTATTCAAAAGCCAATGGCTACGCCCCCGTGCTTGAAGAAATTCAGAAGAAATTTAAACTTGCTTCTGTTTCAACGGCGCACTTCCATGTTGCTAAACTAAAAAAGGCCGGTTATTTGGAAAAGATAAAAAATAAAGCGCGCGCAATTAGTATCCCCGAAAAAGAAATGTTAATAAAAATTCCGTTACTCGGGACCATTGCTGCCGGCGAACCGATTGAAGCAATTCGCCAAAATGAATTTATAGCGGTTGCCAAAACAAAATTACCAAAAAATGGCGATTACTACGCTTTGCGAGTAAGCGGAAATAGTATGATTGACGAAAACATAAAAGACGGCGATGTTGTTTTAGTAAAACAGCAAAAAATTGCCGAAAACGGACAAAGAGTAAATAATTTAATAATTGATTATGAAAAAAGATTGAAAAAATTTCAAAAAAAGCAAGGAAAAAAGCAAACTTAAACAAATTAAAAAAATGTCAAAAAGAAAAAAATGCCCTATATGTGGACAAAAAGAAGATGCAGATGGTCGGTGTAAATGTGTTAATAAAGATGCATGGTAAATAAAAAAATATCACGCTCAAATAAATAATGAAACAAAAGCTGGTTATAAAAGTCTTGCTTGTTCCACAGTTGCCTTATTGCGATATTTTCCAGTGTTCCCATTATTATTTTTTCTATCAACAAATGTTTTTTCTACAATATGTTTAGACATTTCTTCATCTACTTTATTTCTATAATTTAAGTAGTTTTTTAATCTATTTTCCGCATCTTTTACATATTCTTTTGAAATATCTATGCCGATGTAATTTGAACCTAATAATTTTGCCGCTAAACAAGTCGTACCGCTACCGACATAAGGATCTAAAATCACTCCTTTTTTGCCGTCCAAAATAGAATAAATTATTCTTGTCGGCAAAAGCAAGGGGAACGGCGCAGGGTGTCCATTTTTTCTTTCAGGTGGAAATCGCCAAATTGATGTTAATAGCGCGTGCCTAGATTTTAATTCTCTACCAATTTTATTTTCATCAATCGGTTTATAAAGCCAATAAATTCTCTCATCAATTTGCCAAAATCGCCAACCCCTGATATTCGCTGCAATCATTCTATCCCAGATTATCTCTTGTCTGATAGTCCATCTTGTCTTCTGAAGCCACTTAATAGGGTGTAGCATTTTGCCTTGTGTCCATCTCGTTTTGTGATTATAGAAAAATGAGCCACCCGGTTTTGTGACCCTATAAATTTCATCTAATATTTATAGGATTTTCTTTAAATTGACAACTTCATCGTCAAGCATCTCGCTATCAACTATATCCAACATTTTACAAGATTGATAATTATTTTTTTTGACTTGATTATCAGCATATTCAATTTTATTTTTAATATTTTTGGGAATTTCAACTTTATATTGCATTCTTTCAGTTCTTCTAATTGATTCGTCTTTTATTAAAATATATTTCATAATTTTTAATGTTTTAATTTCCATTTTTTAAAATCCTTCCACATTTCTTCTATTAGTTTTTGTGATGCAACCATTGTGTTCTCTTTAAAATTTGGGATAGTTAAATTGTCGTTTTGGCTTGGATATAAATGATAATGAAAAATTGGCGTGGTCAAAGTGCAACATTTCAAAAAGTCATCTACATTAAATAGCTTAAAAAACCAACTATTTATATTTTCATCCTTACCCCTGCATACTAAAAATAAATAGTTATTTTTATTGTTTATCGCTTGAAACATTTCCGTGAGCATTACTGTGCCGAAAAAATTGCCATTATTTTTTGATGAATATTTTACTTCAATAAAGTATTTCTGATTATTTTTATAGCCCAACAAATCACAGCTACTATTTTTTGCCAATACAATATTACCAAATCCTTGGCTTTGCAGCCACTTGGCGCACACCCTTTTCGCTAATTTATCTGAAATTGTCTTTGTTTTAGCCATATATTTGCTTTTTTACCTTGCAAATATATGATATAACAAATTATCGAGCGTGTCGAGTCAGTTCTTATTAAAACTTTTTTATAATTATATTTTAGCAAATTTTCGCGTTAATGAATAGATAGCTCGGACATTGCGACAGTTCCGTCGCCAAAAACCGATTCGGCAACATATCCGGCGTGAATTTGAGTAATAATACTTGCCCAAGTGCGATAAATTCTTGCTGGCAGTC
>CAYHQU010000042.1:0-2729 GCA_964358955.1 uncultured Gammaproteobacteria bacterium
TAAGGAGATGTTATATTACACGAAATATTGTCCCGACACAAAATGACACGAATATTAACACGAAATTACACGAAAATTATCTGTAGAACGAAAAAATTCTCCTCTCTATAAAAAAGAGACGAGTTGGGTTAGAGTTTACTGATTTAATTGAGAGAAATTTTTCTACCCACTATTTTGAGGCGATAATTTTAAAGAAGAGCCAATAAGAATGATTTCTGCTCTTCTTCCTCGTCTAGCTGGGATTCTGATAGCACAAAAAAAGAAATTTAGACCGCATTTTTTGTAGTCTAATTAGTGCTAGATTGAGGTCTTTAATTAAAGGTAACATATCATAGATAAAAAAAAATGTCAAGAGGGGGTGGGGTTTTGGCTAAGTTATGCTAAATTTTCCAAATTTTGGGGTTTTGGGGCGGAGTTATCCACAGATGTCATAAAAACACGAGAACATTAAAACATTAAAACATCTCGCTTGGCGGGACAAGAAAGCACGAAAGCATCCCGCTTAGCGGGACAAGAAATCAAGAAATCAAGAAAGCAAGAAAGCAATGAGAATACCCCGCCTGTTGCGGGGCAAGCAGAAAACACGGAAAACACCCCGCACCAGAACAAGTTCAGTACGGGGCAGGCAAAAACACAAAAACACGGACGACGGATTGCTCGATTGCTCTCCATAAGACGTATATGATTTATAGGTCTTATAAGACTGATACGATAATTGGTTTTTTGGTAAGCCAACTAATCCCCTCTCCCCGGCGCGGGAGAGGATTGGGTGAGGGGGTGATAAAAAAACGCCTTCCGATGAAGGCGTAGGGGATTAAATTCACCTTGACTAAAGCCAGTAAGAATTTTTCTTTACACCTAAATTTTTACATCCCCTTTAAGGGAGATTAATAGCGGCATTTAATGCTGTTTACTTATCACTTGTCACTAATCACTAAAATGTTTTTGGCGGCTTGGGGAGTTTTGGGGGCCTAAATTTTATTGAGGAGGGACCTTTGAGGCGGAGGATATATTTTTTTAGGGCTTGGTCTTGGAGCCGTTCAATTTTTTTTGAATCTTGGCGAACGCGGGTTGAAGTTTCAATGGCGATTGCAAAAGCGCAGAAGACAATAATCCAGACCGGGTAGTTGCCAAAAAAACGACCCATAAGAAAACCGGCGCCGGCGCCGATAAGGAGGGCGATGGTAAGACGGTCGGTTGCGAGGTCGGGCTTCATAAAAAAGTTAAAAGTTAAAGCTTTGCTTTAATCCCGCTTAGCGGGATGGTTGCTAAAGCAACCAAAGTCAAAAGTCAAAAGTTTTGGTATCCCGCTTCGCGGGATGTTCTTCTTATTATTTTAGCTTATCCAGCTCTTCGCGGACGACAATTCTGTCGTCCCACTTTATTTTTTTTCCACCGGCAATGCAGATGGCTTGTTCGGCGCCTTTGCCGGTGATTAAGACGAGGGGTTTTTGCACAATGTTGTCGGAGTCCGACTCCGACGCTTCGGAGTCGGACTCCGAAGATGCTGCGAGTTCAAGGGCTTTGCGGATTGCCTCACGGCGGTCTAAAATTTTAAAAAGATTTTTGTTTTCTGTTTTGCCAGCTTTGAGCGCGCCTTGGGTAACTTCGTTAATGATGGTTTCGGGATTTTCATCGTAGGGGTCTTCATTAGTAATTATAACATAGTCAGCGAATTTTGCCGCCAACTCACCAAGAATTGGACGGCGGGCTTTGTCGCGGCCGCCGCCGCAGGAGCCGAGGAGGTGGATGATTTTTGACGGCGTGTTGGTGGGGACACCAACACGCAGCACGGTAGAAATTGCTTCGTAAAGTTTTTTCATGGCAGCGGGCTCGGGCGCTTGGTCAACAATGACGGTAAAAGGTTCGCGAGTAATTATTTCAAGACGGCCGGGAACGGTTTTTAAATTTAACACCGCTTCTTTGATAATTTCAGGTTTGATATTTAAAGCAAGACTGGTGGTGATAGCGGCCAGGCAATTTAAGGCATTGAACTCGCCAAGCAAGGGGCAGTTAAAATCCGTATTATTGATAGTAAAAGAAAAGCCGAGTTGGCCGAGCTGCAAATTTTTGGCGCGGATTTCGGTGACGCCGGTAATGTCGTATTTGGTTTTGACAGCATAGCCGAATTTTTGGTCAGCTGGGAATTGGAGAAAATAAGAGGCGTGTTCGTCGTCAAGGTTGATGACGGAAATTTTGGGGATTTGGGCTGGCGAGTTTTGGTCGGCGCTGGCCGAAGGCGCGGTCACGTGACCGCGCCCTCGGAGCCGGTTTTTATGCGGTTTTGTAGTTAAATGTTTAAAGAGTTCGCCTTTGGCGGCGCGGTAATTTTCAAAACCGCCATGGGATTCAAGATGTTCGGGCGTTAAATTTGTAAACACCACCAAATCGTAATTAATACCATAATGGCGGAATTGTTTGATGCCTTCGGAAGAAGTTTCAATGACGGCGTGGGTGCAGCCGGCAGAGACCATATCGGCAATCATTTTTTGCAGCGCGAAGCGGCCGAGCATGGTCATTTTTTTGTCGTTGAGCCAGTGGCGGCCGGCAATTTCAAATTCCACGGTTGAAGTTAGGCCGACTTTATGGCCGGCGGTTTTTAGAATGTCGGCAATAAAGCGGCAGGTTGAAGATTTACCATTGGTGCCGGTAACGCCGATGACGATGAGTTTTTCCGAGGATTTTCCATAGTAAAAATTAGCCACGATGGCCATTGATTTATGGTAGAT
>CAYHQU010000042.1:2829-5041 GCA_964358955.1 uncultured Gammaproteobacteria bacterium
GATTTTTTCCTCGCTATTAGTAATTTCGGCTGGCACTTGCTGGAGCGCAGTTCGGACTTGCTGGCTGGAAAAACCCAAAGTTACTAAGGCCTCAATAACTTCGGAATCATCGCTTAGAGTCGTGCCTTCGGCGCCTTTGAGAATCTCTTTTATTTTATCAGAAAGACCCAAGACAATTTTTTCCGCGGTTTTTTTGCCCAGGCCGGCGGTGGCAACAAGGAGTTCGGGTTTGTCTAAAATCACGGCCTGGCGGATGTCTTCAATGTTTGTTTGATTTAAAATTTGCAGCGCGGTTTTAGGGCCGATGCCGGAGATGGAAATTAAGAGTTTAAAAATATCAACTTCGGTTTGATTAATAAAACCATAAAGGTCAAGGGCGTCTTCGCGGACAGCCAGGTAGGTATGGATTGTTAGTTCATCATCAATATCTAATTTTTTGGCGGTCTGGGCGGTGGTAAAAACTAAATAGCCGACACCCGAGACGTCAATTACAAAATGATTGTCTTTTTTAGAGATTGGAGATTTGGCGGTTATTTTGCCGGTTAGGGAGGCGATCATATTTTAAAACACGAATTGACACGAATATTTACACGAAGATACACGAAACGTTTTACAATTTTATATTAGCATTGAAGGCGGCGGTTGGCAAATGTCATGTAACATGTAGCATGAAACATGTAACAAAATATTAGAATAAAAAAGCCCTCGGGGTTGAGAGTCCGGGGGCGGGGGTTTGAGATGAAAGAGCGAGGATGGTTTGTTGGCGAGGACACCAACAATAACGGAGTCTTTCTTGTTTGATTAATTTTTTTTTTTAAACATTTTGCAAAAAGCGATTGGGATTACTTTTTTGATTTCAAAGATAATTCCATGGCTGCTTCCTCTAGCGCGGATTTTATCAATTCCTCTAATTTTTTAAAATTACCTTTATCCCCCTCTTGAAGCGCTGCCACGTATTTTTTCCTCCCGGCTTCAGTTTCAACTTTTAACTCGATGGGAGGCAAGTTAAGATTTAATAAAATAATATTAGTAAGCAGTCTAGCAATTCGACCATTATAATCTTGGAATGGATGAATCCATAAAAATCGATGATGAGCCCAGGCTAAAAGTTCTATTAACGCATCCATAAATTCAGAATTATTCAAATTAGGAAGATGGCTAGTTCTAACTTTCAAATCACGAAGAAAATCCTCTGTTTGTTGCGGCACCAAATAAAATTTTGGCGGCGTATGTTGTGAAACCGCGACTTCAATTCGGCGAAATTTACCGCCTAGTTCCGGAAATATCCAGCTAAAACCAATGGCGTGAATTTTTTTCAGAAGCGTTGAGGTAATAGAAATTTTTCCGTCCTGGCTTTTTTCTAACACAAAATCCCACGCTCGTTTTATACCTTCTATTTCCAAGGGGATTAGTTTTGAACGTGGGATGATACCAAAGGCGGTTTCTTTATAACTTGTCTCGCCAATATTTTTGGAGCTCATATCTTATTAATTTTTTTTAAGACTTTGGCTACCATTTTGTAGGTTGTTTGTGGATTTTCGGTTTTAGTCGTCCGATAAAGCATTTTTTTTTCAAATAATTTAAAATAGCCCTGACGTTTGCGAGTCGGAGTTTTTTGATATTTTTTTAAAACTTGAATTATATTTTGTTTATTCATACAGAAAGTATATCATAACTGACATTGGTGTCAATATATTTTTATCATTGGCTGGTTTCCAAAAGACGAATTTACTACTACTTTTATCGTAGCATTGAAGGCGGAGGTTGGCAAATGATTGCTCTTGTAACGTGTAACTTGAAACGTGTAACTCAAGATTTTTTTAGCCGCCTTGCGTTACAAGTTACACGTTACACGTTTCGCGACCGCGACCGCTTGGCAAGTTTTGAATAATAATATATAATGTGTTTATAATAAATAACAATTTATTAAAATTATGTCCGAAGTAAAATTTACCGATCAAAATTTTGAAGAGGAGATTAAGGAGGGGGTGGCGTTAGTTGATTTTTGGGCGGGCTGGTGCGGGCCTTGCAAGGTGCAGGGGCCGATTATTGAGGAGCTGGCCGAAGAGATGAAGGGGAAAGATGTTAGAATTGGAAAGCTAAATGTTGAGGAAAATCAAATGATTGCTTCAAAGTATCAAATAATGAGCATTCCGACTTTAATAATTTTTAAAGACGGGAAGCCGGTGGAGCAGATGGTGGGGATACAGGA
>CAYHQU010000042.1:5141-7916 GCA_964358955.1 uncultured Gammaproteobacteria bacterium
ATTATCATCGGCGCCGGGCCGGCGGGGCTTTCGGCCGGGATTTACGCGGCGCGGCGAGCGCTTAGGACTTTAGTTTTGGGACGAATTTTGGGCGGGCAGGCGGCGTTGAGCCCGGATATTGAAAATTATCCGGGGTTGGGGCTGACAGACGGGTATTCGCTCATGAAAAAATTTTCCGAGCAGGCGAAAAAATTTGGGGCGGAAGTTTTGCATAAAGAAGTGCGCGAAATAAAAAAATCCGGCAAGGTTTTTTTGGTTGAGGCGGCTGACGGGCAGTATGCGGCAAAGGCGATAATTTTAGCGTTTGGGTTAGATCCGCGCAATTTAGATATTCCCGGCGAAAAAAAATTCAGGAGCCGAGGGGTTTCTTATTGCGCGACATGCGACGGGCCGCTTTTTAAAGACAAAACAGCGGCGGTTGTCGGCGGCGGCAATTCGGCGTTAGACGCGGCGGAATATTTATCCAAACTCTGTAAAAAAGTTTATTTAGTTCACCGGCGGGATGAGTTTCGCGGGGAAAAAATTTTAGTAGGCAGGATTAAAAAAGAGCCAAAGATTGAATGTGTTTTGAGCTCAGAGATTATTGAAATTAAAGGCGAAAAATCAGTTAAATCAATTCTAGTTAGAAATAATGGAGGCGATGATTTTCGGGAAATTGCAGTGGATGGTGTTTTTGTAGAGATTGGTTACACGCCGAAAACGGAATTTTTGCGGGGCTTGGTTAAGTTGAACGCGAAGGGAGAAATTATTGTAAATAAGGACGCGGAAACATCAGCGCCGGGAGTTTTTGCCGCCGGGGATGTGACGGATTCAACTTACAAACAAATTATTATTTCGGCGGGCGAGGGAGCAAAGGCGGCGCTGCAGGCGTATAAATATTTGAATTTACAGAAAGGCGAAAATATTTTACCGGATTGGGAGCGGCGGCGGTGATGTCATGTAACATGTAGCATGTAGCATGTAACAGGGTGATGATGGCAGGCAAAAACACGAGAATATGAGAACAATACGAAGGCGAGGTCACGTGACCTCGCCTTCGGTTTTGATATAATTTTTATTCAGCAGAAATCGCATCAACCGGGCAGGAGTCGGCGGCTTCTTTGATTTTGTCTTTAAGGGCGGTATAGTCGGCAGGCAGGACTTCGGCTTTGCCGTCGTCGCCGATTTTAAAAACTTCGGGACAGATTGATTCGCAGGTGCCGCAGCCGATGCAGGTTTCTTTGTTGACTTTTGGCATAGATTCAAGAGACAAATTAACACAAATTTTTTGCAGATTTACACAAAGCACAAATGGACACAAATTTAATAAAAATAAGTATTGGCGATTTGTGGTCATTAGTATTTTTATTTGTGCGGATTAGTTAATTTTAAAGATATTTTTTGATTTTTTCAAGGAGTTCTTTAGGCGTAACTTCGCTTTTTACGATAAAATCTTTGGCGCCGAGCCTAAAGCCTTTTTCAATTTCTTTTTTCTGGCTTAGATTGGAAAAGATTACAACCGGAATTCTAGCAGTTTCTTTTGAAGATTTTAATTTTTCGAGCATTTGGTAGCCGTCAACTTCGGGCATTAAGATGTCTAAAATAATTAAATCGGGTTTTTGATTTTTTGCCATTATCAGCCCGATTTCGCCGTTATGGGCGGTAAAGACCGAATAGCCGGCGGCGGCAAATTTTGCCTGATACATGTCAAGCAGCTCGGGTTCATCTTCAACGATTAAGATTGTTGGGTTTTGCATATGGTTTTAATTTTAGATTTTAGATTAATAATTAATAAATTAATAAATGTAATACTAATATACTAATGCATTCGAATGATACGAATAAATACTAATAACAAGGCTTCAAGTTTTAAGTTCGCTAATTTAGCTAATAACATAAAAATTAAATATTCGTATTCATTAGTATCATTCGCACGAATTTGTATATTAGCATTTCGTTTACATTATCACATCTTTTCAATAGCATTAATGCCCAGTAATGACAGTCCTTTTTTCATAACAAGCTGGGTGGCGATAATTAGGGCGAGGCGGGAGTCGCGGAGATTTTTTTCAGCTTTTAGGACAGGGACGTTTTCATAGAAGGCAGAAAAAGTTTTGGCGAGGTTGTAGAGATAATGGGCAAGAAGGGAGGGGTCGTATTGGGTTGCGGCGGTATCGCAGACAGCGGGGAATTTGGCAAGGGTTGTTATCAGCGCATTTTCTTCAGCTTCCGAAGGCGATCCCGTTAAGCGGGACGAATGTCGCCTTCGGTTAACGGATTTGATTTTTTTAAGGATGCTTGCAATTCGGGCGTAAGTGTATTGTAAATACGGGCCGGTGTTGCCGGTAAAAGCCAGAGATTTTTTCGGATCAAAAATCATGCCAGATTTGGGGTTGACTTGGAGGATATAATATTTTAAGGCGGCCAGGGCAATTTGGCGGGCGCGGGTTTTGGCGGCGGCAGGAGAGATTTTTTTGTCTCGGCTTTTTACTTCTTGGAGCGCCATTTTATCAAGGCTGGCAATCAGTTCGTCGGCGCCAGTGCCTTTAACAAGGCCTTGCCGCGATTTTATTTTTCCGTCAGGAAGGCGCATCATGCCGTAGGACAAATGATAGTTTTCAAAATTTTGTCCGAGCATCTCAAGGATTTTGTAAAGCTGCTTCATGGCCAGATCTTGTTCCGAGCCGACAATGTAGATGGATTTATTTAGCTTATCTTTGTTTTTTAAAATTGCAAGATAAATATCTTGGACAATATAAAGAGAGGTGCCATCAGCGCGAAGCAAGATTTTGTTAG
>CAYHQU010000043.1:0-7771 GCA_964358955.1 uncultured Gammaproteobacteria bacterium
CATGTTCCATGTTTAAATTATACCACAAATCTCTTTTTCCAACAAAACCTTTTTTCAGGGAGACTCCAATAAGGAAAACTTGTCATCCCGAGGCCGATCCCGCCGCAACGGGAGAGGTCGTGGGGATCTCAAAACCACCACCTTTGTCATTGCGAGCCCCGTGGCATCGGGGCGTGGCAATCTCGCCTGTCCGCCTTGGGCGGAAAAAATCCTTTTTGTCATTGCGAGGCCGCCGCAGCGGCCGTGGCAATCTCGATCCCGCTTAGCGGGATCGCTGCGCACATTGTTTTTGTATGATTATCCTACCACCCGCCTCCCCTGTCACTGTTATGCACCATTCTGCGCTTGACAACCCCCAAATTTAAGCATATAATAACAAGTGGCAATGGTTATTATACTGTGAATTAGAAAATTCGGTTTGAGTTGGCTTCGCGCAAAAAGTTTAGTTAACTTCGCGCTTCCTTGGTTTAATCACAAAACCAAACAAAATATAGCCCGAAACTAAACTAAATTATAGCGAGTTTCGTAATTCATGGTAATGAGGCACTTTGACAACTTACTACTCCAGAAAGGAGTCACCGATGAAAAGCGCACTGTTCTGCCTGACTGTCCTCATCGCGTTGTTTTATGTCCCGACTTGTTTTGCCGAGCCGCGCTGTCAGCTTTCCGCCGGTCCAACCTTAGAGCATAATGCTGACATTGATTGGAATTATACGCCGCAGACTCTTAAATTCAAAGACGGCAGTTTTGCTGTTATTTGGCTTTACGATCGTTCTTCAGATGAAAAGTACTACTTCCAAAAGATAGACCATTATGGCCAAAAAGTTGGCCAGCCAACTATCTTTGCTAATAAAGATTTACCCGGATTAAAGTGTGTCGTTGACGCCAACGACAATATCATTATAACTTGGTACGGATTTGAATCGGGAGAAGCGCGGATATATGTTCAGAAATTCAGCTCATCTTTTATTCCCCTCTCTGCTCCCATAATAATTGATAATGACCCGCCCTACCGAAATGAATCTCCGGAAATCGCCATCAACTCCCAAGGAAATATTGTTGTTGTCTGGATGCGATGGGATACTCAACTGGGCGACAACCCCACACCGATTAACTTATATGGCCGCGTCTTAAACTCCAAGTTTGAATTCTTATCAGAAGAATTTCGCGTGAATGTTGAAAACAGTATAGCGTGCGATCAAAAAATCGACATTCTTGAAAATGGAAACTTCTATATTGTATTTTTACAAACTCTTCTACGGTCAAACACTATCGCCGACATTCTCATCCAAAGATTTGACCGCTATGGCCAAAAAATCGACACTAACATCGTCCTTGTGAAAAGCGACAAAGTACCAAGATGTTCTAATATTACTGCCTTCAATGACTTACTAATTATTGAATGGCGTGAACGTTCCGACTTTGGTGACCCTGAAAATATAAATCAAATCGCTTTTCAAAAATACTCCTTTGACCTTCAGCTACTCGGACCCAAAACAATCATCACTGACAAAATTGGGAGTGGACTTTCCTATTTAAATAAAAACCTAAACGACAACTTTGTTGTCTGCTGGACTGATAACTACAATAACTCCTGGGTTTACTTTAAAACCTATTTCCAGCTTTTCAACAAGCTCGGCGCTCCCTTAACTGACATCATTGAAGTTCAAGAGCGCTGGCAAAAAAATAGCGTACCTAAATTTGACATCGCCTACAACCAAAACAACCTCGTTGTTGCCTGGGACAAAGAAAATACCGAAAGACATAATGAAGTCTATACCAGCAGTTACACGCTTCGTTGTATTGACTGTGAAAACGGAATTCAAGACGGCGATGAGCTTGGAGTAGATTGCGGCGGGAGCTGTCCAAACTCCTGCCCAACATGCTTTGATGGGATCAAAAACGGCGACGAGCAAGGAATTGACTGCGGCGGTCATTGTTCAACTTCCTGCCGCGAAATTACTTTCCTTCGCGGCGACGCCAACTGGGATTTCCGCCTTGACATCGCCGACCCCATCATGATCCTTGGCTACCTTTTTGCTCATGAACTGGTAAACTGCGAAGATGCCTGCGACGCCAATGATAGCAGCTTGGTTGATATCGCCGACCCGGTCTATCTGCTTGGCTACATCTTCGCTGACGAATCCCCTCCGCCCCTCCCCTTCCCGGAGCTGGGCTTTGATCCTACCCTTGATCCTTACAATTGCCTCGGTGGCGACTAAAACCATTGCGCCCGCGGTGCACATACACACACCGCGGGCTTTTTATTTTTTCGCCCCCGCAGCAAGCCCCCGCCGCGCGGGGGCGCCAGCGAGGGGAGCGAAAAAATAACCCCGCACCAAGCCATTTGACTAATTATGATTTTTGAAAATGTAAGCCGCAGGCGATTCCGCGCCTCGCTGTAAAATTTAGCTAAACGTTTATCGGGCTTTAGTGCTGGGGTAACTCCACTCTTCGCCCCCGCAGCAAGGGATCCCGCTAAGCGGGAGAAAAAATAACCCCGTACCAAGCTTATCGCTGAACTAAAAAATTTAGTGACAAGCCGGCTCGCCCGCAGGGCGAGAGGCGGTCCACCGCGCCAACAAAACAAAAAAAATACCAAACCTTGCTGCGCGAGCTTTGGTACTGGAGTAACTACCTCCTTTTTAAAAATTTCTTACCGACTTTAATCAATATCTCTTCTATTATTTCAAAACGGAATCTATGTCTCCCTCTCCTTGTGACAAAGGAGAGGGGTAGGGAGAGGATTGATATTTAAGCTCACCCTCCTTGTTACTCCCCTCTCCTTGCCTGCCAATGAAGCAGGAAGTAAAAAATTTTAAATTATTGCGGAGGCAAACGCACATTGACATCTTTAATAATTTTTGCTAAGTTAAATTAAGTCCTTAAATTGAACTTTCCCAATTTTTTAAAGGAGGGCAGCCATGAAAAAAGTGGTTATTATTCTGACAGTTTTTATTTCAGCAAGTTTAGTTTTTGCCGGCGGCGTCAATCGTCTTGGCGGCCTTGGTCCTAAGGCCGGCGGCATGAGCGGCGCGTTCACTGCTGTGGCTGATGACGCTTCCGCTTTCTACTACAATCCCGCTGGTCTAACGCAGATTAAGTCCAACTATATCTTTGTTGGCGGAGATTTGGTGTTACCGCATTTTCAGTATCAAGCGCCAATGTCTTCAACATTATCTTCAAAAAATGATGTTTCACACTTGATGCCGCTTTTTGGTTTTAGCGCGCCGGTCAGTGAAAAGTTCGCGTTTGGACTTGGTGTCATTTCGCCCTACGGCTTAGGCGCCAGTTACTCGCAGATGGAAAGCTTGCTAACGCTAACCGATTTGGTGCCGGCAGTCTGCTGGCAGGTAACTGATGAACTCTCTTTGGGCGCGGCGCTAAATCTTGGCTGGTCGCAGTTTGAATATGATGCACCCATAACTGTCGGCGGTCTGCCAGTTGGATTTTCTAAAAGCGAAGCCACCGGCTCTGGCGTTGGCGCGACCTTTGGCGCGTTAGTCAAACCGCTTGATTGGCTACATCTGGGATTTGTCTATCGTCTGCCGACCAAAGTCAAGTTGGAAGGCGACACGGAAATTGTTTCCCCTGCCACCGGCGCAATCGCTGACGATTTCGTCACGCACTTTACTTTTCCCGGCCGGGCCACAGTTGGGCTGGCAGTAAAACCCCAGACAAACTGGGCAGTTGCCTTTGACGCCAACTGGTATGATTATTCTGGCGCGGATAAATTCCGAATCAGTTATGATAACTTGCCGACTGCTTACCAAAAACTTGATTGGCAAGACAACTGCAGTTTTCATCTCGGCGCCGAATACAAACCGATAGATTGGCTATCGCTTCGCACTGGCATCGGCTATCAGACCGCCGTCATTCCCGATTCCACGGTTAGTCCATTGACGCCTGATGCCAGCGGCTGGGACGCGGCTTGCGGGCTAAGTGTAAGCTGGAAAGCCATCACCCTTGATGCCAGCTACATTTTTGCCTGGGGCAGTCGCAATGTCGGCATCAGACCAAGTCACGCTGCGCCAGGCAGCTACAATGCCCAAGTGCACATCATCGGCATTTTAGGTTCTTTGCAGTTCTAAACAACAAAAGCAGTCCAACTTTCGGGCTGCTTTTTTAAACGGCTCAACGCGTTGAGCCGTTTAGTATAATTTCCTCTCCTTTTGATAAGGGGGAGTTGGAGGGGGTCTGACGTCTACTTCAACCGATAAACAACGCCTCTCCCCTCTATCCCAATCTGTTCAATTTTGCCTTCTCTTTCCAGCTCATCCAAATACCTTGTCGCTGTTGCGTCGGAAACTCCTAGCGCTTTTTCAATTTCATTATTAGTTACTTCCTTGTCGCCGGAAAATATCGCCAAAATTTTTTCTTTTTTATCCGACTTGTCTTTTACCTGTTTGCTAAAAAACTCCGCCTGCTTATCTTCCCTCATCCCCATCACAATCGCTCCGCCCACAACTCCCCCAACCACCAGCGCCGCTAAAATTATTAAAAACATAGACATATCATTTTAATTAGTTTTTCAAATACTTTTTTATTGTTTAATTTTACTTTAAGATGATATGATTGTCTTATTTATCCAAATCTAAAAATTTCCAATTTATCAAGTTATTAGGGTCATACTTATAATTTTTACCGTCGTAATAACGCCAACTATCTTTGTCATTTATAACTATACCGCCAAATAATTTTTTATCTATCTTGTTTTCAGCCGTAATGTATCTTGCCAATCCTTCGGCGCGCTCCTTTGCTGTCTTTGCATAAATTCCACCCTTTGTGTCAAACAAACCAATGCGTCCGTCTTTAAGCATAATAATAAAGTCTAGATAAAAAGGTTTTTCTTGCCCATCTTCAGTATATGGAACAGCAAAATATGAGCCGTCTTGCTTTCCGTTTTTAAACCACCATTCTACTTGTTTAGCTTTTTCTAAATATTTAATAAACAAATCCTCATATATACTGTCTTCGGCATAGTCGTCGAGTAGCGATGTTTGTTTGCTTCTTATACGAGCATAATAAGGTTGAATGATTGATTTTTTATAATCTTTTTTTTCAAATTTCAAATTATAATTAATAGTTTCCGGCACATTCCACGGCTCGTCATTCTGAACGACTTCATGTTTGCCTTTGCCTACCGCTTCCTGATAAAGCTCTTTAGCCCGATTGATAACATCAATCACGACTTGGCGGTTTTCTTCGGCCAAAACTACGGCTTGAATTTCGGGCCATCTGTCTTCATCTCTGCTTGCGCCAAAATATTTATAAATTGAATAGTTAATGCGTTTTATGGAGCGAAGCTCCGGGGCAAACGGCGCAAGATTTTCCCGCGCGAAATAATCAAAAGCGTTTTGTAGCTCAACTTCGTTTTTCGGAATGTCCAGCGTGCCTTTCTTCTCAATGCTTTTTGTCTGTTTGTCCACATCATAAATTTTGCCGCTGGCGATGAGCTTGGTATCCACAATACTGTGTTTAAACGAAATTCGGTCCTTGAGTTTTAATTCGTCCGCCGCCTGAAGGAAGATTGGCACAAAGTCGGACGACAAGCGGGTTTCTTCGCGGAAACGCTTGGAGTGATAAGAGGTTAAATTAATATTTTCGTAATCCTCGCGCCGCTTGCCTTCAAAAATCGTGATGTATTCTTTGGCGATATCCTCGGCAATGCCGATGTCGCTTAAACTGGTGTAAACATAACCGAAATTGAGTCCTGAATTTTTGTAGTGCTGATGTTCGGGCATGCGCATAATGCGCCCGATTGTCTGAATTGAGAACACGATACTTTTCCATTCGCGAAATAAAACTAAGATGGCGGCGCGCGGACAATCCCAGCCGACCGCTATGGCCTGCTTAAAAATCATTACCTCAACTTCATTTTCGTTCTTTTCAATATTTTCAAGATTTATTTTGCTGTCTTGGTCGGAAAGATAAATCGCCAGCCGTCCATTTTCAGTGGTAATTCCGTATTTACCAAGCAATTGCACTACCGCAGTTTTTTTATCAATCAATCCCTTGCGGTTGTCTGGAATTTGAATAAGCATAAGCGGATTAACATTTGCGCCTTCCGCTTCATATAATTTGGCAAGTTCCGCGCGCTTTTTTAACCCGGCCTCAATGACAATTTCATCAGCCGTCTTGTCTACAAGTTTTTTGTTCAGCTTAAAATTTTCAAATCCGGGATTGATAGCAATTTCTTTTTTGATCATTCCCTCGTCTTTTACATCCTTGAGTTCCACTTCAACGCCGCGAAATACGCCTTTGAGTTGCGGCGTAGCCGAAACTTCAATCGTTATTTTGGGGCCAATATCTTCAATCAGTTCCTTGGATTTTTCCGTTTCAGCGTTGCGGTGGCTTTCATCAATGACAAGAATAATAATCCTGCCCTCATCTTTAGTTCGGGCGACAATGTTGGAAAGATTATTATCCCGTTCATTCTCGCGGACATAAATGTTGCCTTTTTTGTTGATGCTCGCCCAATTCAGAAATAAAATTTCATTTTCACTGATTTTTCTTTCATCTAAATCCTCAAAATAAGAACACTTGAGACCAACGCCATACTGATCATAATATTTTTTCAAACTGTTGCGGCTTTGGTCGTGCAGTTTGTTGACGGCAATCCAGATGAATGAAAACTTTTTGCCGTCAATGCGCGAATCAATCAGCCGCTTCAAAAATTCGGCCATCATCAGTGTTTTGCCGGAACCGGTCGGCGACTTAAAAATGCAGATTTTGTTTCCTTCCACATCCAAAAGATCGTTGACCTCTTGCTTCAACTTTACAATGGTTTTTTCTTGGTAATTTTTGAACTCAATCCACATCTATTTTTTCTGATTACATAAAAAGTTCTCTGAAATGGCTATCTTATAGACAATTTCCGTAAAAAATCTTATTACGGTTACATAAGAACTACGCCCAAAACGGTACATATTTAGCGAATTTACGGGAATGCTTGGGGCTAATATCCAAGGGCCTAATGAGAGAAGACTCTATGGCATCTCTAATAATTTTTGACGCAGATGGATAATTACTATCCTTAATATTAAAACGTTTACGCAAACTTGAGTTATCCATATAATCTTTGACGACATATTTTATACAACAATGCTGATAACAAGCACGAACTTTGTCTTTCTTGTCCATCTTGGTTAATTTTCTTGGCGCATACAGGATCGCCTTGGTGGATTTGTTTGCCACTATAAAATCTGGGGCGGGCAACTGATACACCTCAATGGCATCAATAACCTTATCAATTCCACTGCCTCTTTGTTCGCAAATACCAATGCGACGCATAAAAGATGCAATTTTTTCATTTCGTGCTTGTGGAGCGCTGTCAATAAACCGGTCAGTACTAATCAGAGGAATGCCCTTATTAGTAATTTCCAGCCGATTCTTAAATATTTCAATCATTGGGCCATTTCCATGTTCAAAAAAATCCTGGTGAATCAATGCATTAGCAACCAATTCTCTTATGGCAATTTCGGGATAAATCTTTTTTTCCACCCTTAATGCATCCTGAATCATTTCATTGGAGGGAAGTTTGTTATTAATGTAATTAATGAGTTGTTGAAAACTAATTGCATAGCCTTCTTTTATTTCTTGTTCTTTTATGGTTTGGGTTCTATCATCGCCAGCGTATTCAATAACTCGCACTGTATTATTGCACAATGTTTCAAATTCCTGCAAATTATTTGCGAAAAGTAAAGCACCAAGATTCTTCATAAGACCTTTTGCAAAATAACTTAACAATTTAATAATAATGGCTTAAAAT
>CAYHQU010000044.1:0-7660 GCA_964358955.1 uncultured Gammaproteobacteria bacterium
ACATCGCGCGGCCGCCCGCTCCTTCGCGGCGCCAAAATCACATATTTTTCCTGGATGTAGTCCTTTCGTATTTCTGGTTTTGTCATATCTCCTAATTTAATTAATAATTTAACAATGGAACAATTGAGCAATCGAACAATATTGTAATCAAAAAACGGAACAATTTAACAAATTTAACAATTTATTTTTCATTAATCCAGCGCAGTATTTCTAAATGCTTTTTATTTGGTATCTCCGTCATGTCTATCTCTAAATAGGGGAGCATTGTTTTTTTAATTTCTTTTTTATACTCCTCCTGTTGCCTTATATACCAGTCCGGGTTTTGTAACATTCGTTCATAGTGCGGATATAAATTAAGTCGGTCTTGAATTCTTTTCTGCAAAACATTTTTATCTTCTTTTATCGTGCAAAAAATAATTTTTGCGTTAAGTTTTTTTAATTTTTTTTCAACTGCCTGGTAGTTAATTTCCTGATGCCGGTGCAGTCGGTTATAAACAATATCGGAAAGATGAAATTTTTCAAACAATACATTTTTATCTGGCATGATCTCTAATATCTCCAAAAATTTTTCAATGCAGGGCTTGCCAAATTCAGTGCCAAAAATCCCCACATCCGTGTTAAACCAATGACAGCCGTCTAAAATTGCCCTATTTTTATTATACTTCATTTCTAAAAAATCATAAATCCTTGCCATCAAATATGATTTTCCAACCAGTTCCGCCCCCTCAAAAATTAAATGATTGGCATTTTTCATCTTATTGCGAGTTAATTATTTTTTTATATAATTTTTCATGATCTTCAACCATTCTCTCTACATTAAAATAATTTTCAACGCTTTGACGGCAGTCAAAACGATTAATCTGGTCAATTTTTTTTATTGCCTTAGCCATTTCCGTGACATTATTGACGATAAATCCAGTTTTGCCGTCCTGGATAATTTCCGGAAGCGCGCCGCGCCTAAAGGCAATAACCGGCGTGCCGCAAGCAAACGATTCTATCGCTACTAAACCAAATGGCTCTTCCCACCTAATCGGCATTAATATTGCCTTGGCATTTTTTAAAAAAGAAATTTTTCTTTGATGACCAACTTTTCCGATATAGGACACTGTTGGGTTTTTTTTAATCAAATCAAAAATTGTCTTGACGTATTGCGCCTCGGTTTTATCCCTTTCAATATTGCCGGCTAAGCGAATAATTTGGTTGCTTTTTAAAGCGGCCAAAATCGCTTCATAACAGCCTTTAATCGCTGTGATTCTGCCCAGCCAGCCAACGTAATTTTTTGGCTGGCCATTAAATTGAAAATCTTTTACCCGAATTCCATGATGAATAACCCCGGCAAATTTTAAAGCCGGGAAATTATCCGTTTGTTTTTTGGAAATTGCGATAAATTGGTTGTTAGCCGCGCTTAAAAATTTTTTCTGCTTGACATCGGGTATATGATAATGCAAAGTGGTAACTACCGGCGCGCTGGCCTCGGGGGCAAAATATAAAAAAGCTAATTCATGATTATGAATAATGTCAAAATTTTTTGAAAGCTTAACAACATTAGTAAAATGATCGTGAGCTATTTTTTTATATAATTTGCTTTTTTCTGCCCGCGCTTTTGATAAGTGGTGTTTTTTTATAAATTTTGACGACAAGGTGTTCGGTGCGATTTCCGCGCGAGTTATTGAATCGCTTGGCGCAAAAACTGTAACCTTATGGCCGCGCTTAACTAACCCTTCGGTTATTAAATATGACATCGCCGGGATGCTAAAAGGCGTATGGGGTAAATTGTCAAAAAAAGGAATTTTAGGTCCGACAACTTGCGCTATTCTCATACTTTTTTAAAAGATTTGTTTGTTTATTTATTAATTTTTTTATTAGATCGGTATTCGGTATTTTACCCCCCCAAATCGCGTCTAAAATATTATACTGAATCATCTCCGCTTGGTGCAGCGCGATTGATTTTTTAACGTTTTCATAATTAAGCTGGCTGTGCTTAAAATATTCCGCAAGAAAAATTTGGTTTAGCTCCCGCGCGGTTTTTTTTGAAGCAAACGTATTAATTTGTTGGCTGAAACGGCCAAGATCGCGTCCGGGATGACCAACCTCTAGGGTGTCAAAATCAATAATTTTTAGCCGCCCGTCTTTGATCATCATGTTCGCCGGCTGATAATCGCCATGGATTAGACAAAATCTTTTTTCGTTCGCCATCGCTGATAAAAGAAAATCCAAATTTTTTTTAATTTGTCGCCTCCGCCCTTCAATATTCGGCTTAATAAAATCTAAAGTCTTATAAAGAATTTTTTTTTCAATTTTTAGATTTAATTTTAACTTTGATGCCACCGTAATTTTTTTTATCGGGTAGGCGTGAAGTTGCGCCAACCACCAAGCGGCGATTTTTATTATCTCGGCCAATTTTTTTTTGGAAATTTTTTTCTGCGCAATTAGTAAATTTAAGGACGCAACATTTATATCTTCTCGAAAAATTATCCCCATTTTTTTGTTCGCGTAAAATAATTTTGCAACCATCGGTTTTCCGCTATTTTTGAATCGACTAAAGTTTTTAAGGGCGAATATTGATCGTTGCCAGTAATCTAAATTATCGTGGATTTCTAAAATTAAAGTTTTTTGTGGCCAATGCTTTAATGTTATCAAAGAAAGAATTTTGTATTGGTCGTCAATGATATATTTATCTTTAATTAATTCAATTTTTATAACTCGCGCCGATTTAAACCAACGATTAATCAACGGCTGTAGAATTGTCGGCGATTTATTGATTTTATTAAAAAACTTATAAGCTTTATTTTGCATATTTTTTCCAATGATGGCTCCAAACCCGTTTTAGCAGCTGTCGGTAAATTTTTTCTGCTTGAAGTTTAATTTTGGGATTGACGTTGGGCAACGATCTAATGCTGGTAATTAATTCTTTAATTCCCTTCTCAATCGTGTCCGGATTCCAAGTTATTGGCGCAAAAGCATCTGGTCTTTTTTCCGATGCCCACCACCAAGCGCAACTCGCCAATCCTCTGTCTAAATGATGACGCGCCCAATCATAATTGGGTTTGCCGACATTTTGGTTAATAATTCTGATTGCCAGTTTTCTTAACTCCCAAAGCATCTGGTGAATTTTATTTTTTGGATCTTTCCATAAAGAATAAGGATTATGGTCTAAAATATCGCCCTCGCTGCTTTCCCAAGATGCGGCTACCGGTTCAATGCCCTGGGATTTTTTGGGCAGCATTTTTAAATATTGGCCCACCGTTTTTGTTTTTATTAGCGGGTCTTTTAAAGCGTTGCGGAATAATTCAATGCCGCCCTTATCTTTATGATGATGACCGTACATTTCTCCATCCGTGGCGGTAACAATAAATAGCGGCGGCTTTGTCCTTGACGCTTCCTGTAAAACTGTCTGCGGCACAAATGATTTGGAAATTTTTCTGTTTCTGAAAACAACTTCTATGTTAAGTCCTTTAATTCTATATTTTTTACGCCAATTAACTTGACCCATTTTTCCATTATAACAAATTTCATCTAAAATAATCCAGCTAAACCCGAGCTTTTTTAAAATTTTTGCAACCTTAAAACTGTAAGCCATCTCCGGCAAATAAAAGCCAGTCGGCCGGAACACCCGGCCAAAAACTTTTTTTAACAAAGCGTCATTAAGTCTTATCTGACGGATAATTTCTGTCTCCGGCAAAAGCGGCAAAATCGGATGATAGCAGGCGCTTGCTGTCAGTTCAATTTGTTTTTTCTCTACTAATTTTTTAAACTCCAAAATTAATTTTTCATTTTTTGTCGCCAAGAGATGCTCAATTAGCGACCCGCTGATATTCATCGTCATTTTCGCCTGCGGATTTTTCTTTAATAAATCAATTAAAACCCAATAACTTTCTTTAACAACCTGATTAATAATATCCGCCGTCTGATACGGCGGCTGGTATAAATGTAAAAAATTAATCCAGTAAGTCATAGGACGAATACGTAATCTTATTTATGATTATTATTTGCCTTCCTTAATTTAATTGCCCTTCGATACAAAGTAACATACTTTTTCGCCGGAATTTTCCAAGATAATGATTCTTGAAGTCCGTTGTTGATTAATTGCTGCCAGATTTGTTTATGTTTAAATGTTTCAACCGCGCGCGTAACTGCGATAAGCATCGCCGATGGCTTATAGCGGTTGAACACAAATCCATTCCCATTCCCGCTGCTCGGGTTAAAATCGGTAATTGTATCAACGAGCCCGCCAATCGCCCTAACAACCGGAATTGATCCGTACCGCAAGCTGATTAGCTGCCCTAACCCGCATGGCTCAAACCGCGACGGCATTAAAAATATATCCGAGCCGGCATAAATTAAAGTCGCTCGCTTGGCGTCAAATTCTAAATGGATGCCAACCTTTTTTGGATATTTTTTTTGGATTGCTCTAAAAAATTTTTCATATTCTTTATCGCCCGACCCCATAATTACAAACTGAATATTTAAAGCCATTAAATCGTCAAATACCGGCATCAATAAATCAAATCCTTTTTGTTCAGTGATTCTCGTTACCATTCCGATAAGCGGAACATCGGTCTTGGCTGGCAGCCCAAAATATTTTTGTAAGTATTCTTTGTTTTTCCCCCGCCTTGATAATGTTGACAGGCCGAAATTTTCTTTTAGCCCCGGGTCGGTTTGTGGATTATAATCATTATAATCAATTCCATTGACGATTCCGTATAGCCGGTCTTGTCGGTTTTTTAAAATTATATTTAAATCCTCGCCAAAGTCTTTTGTTTGAATTTCTTCCGCATATTGCTCGGAGACCGAGTTTATCAAATCTGCGTTCATAATCGCGCGCTTGGCAAAATTTATCCGTTCTAATGCCGGGCAATGTTCAAATTTTGGCAGCGGCGACCGGCCGTCATCGCGAAGATCTTTTCTCACTTGCCACCAATTATGCCCGAACTGAAAAATTAAATTATGAATTGTAAATATCGTTGCCGTTTTCGTAAAAAATTCATCATTTTTAAATCTCCCGCGCAGAAAGTAGGGGATAAGTCCAGTGTGCCAGTCGTGACATTGAATAATATCCGGTTGAAAATCAAGTAATTTTAACAGTCTTAAGGCCGCTAAATCAAAAAAGAAAAATCTCGCGTTTTCATGTTTTGATCCATACAGCGCTTTTCTCCGGCCAAAATATTGGTTGTTTTCAATAAAATAAATCGGTAAGCCATCCATTAATTCCCCTTGCCAGAAATTTGCCGCCAATGATACATCCTGGCTTAATTCAATTTTTTCATTTTCAAATATTTTTTTTAAACCAAACTTTTTTGTGTCAATAATTTTCGCGTAAAAAGGCGTAATAACAATAACTTTGTGCCCCAATCTTTTAAGCGCCTTTGGCAGTGAGCGCGCCACATCCGCCAGACCGCCGGTCTTGGAGTAGGGATCAACTTCGGAGGCGATACTTACTATTTTTAATGGTTTACTCATAAAAATGTAATGCTAATATACTAATGCATTCGAATGATACAAATAGATACTAATGACAAGGTTTTAAGTTTTGAGCGCGCCAATTTAGCTAAAAACATAAAATACACTTATTCGTATTTATTAGTATCATTCGCACGAATTCGTATATTAGCATTTCGCTTTTAATATATATTGGCATTTCATAAATAACCCAAATATCTTGACGCTACCACAAACATCGCGTGCGACCAAGCCAGTGGCTTTATTCCCTGCCGAAAATCGGAAAATATCTGCTCGGGAATAAAATAGTCCTTGTCAATTTTATCTAAAACCCAATCATAATATTTAACCGCTTTTTTCTTGTCTCCCTTAATACAAAAATAAATTGCCAGCCAAAAGTTTAGCAGCGGCCAGGCGCCGGCCCCTTCCTCCGCCGAACCTTCGCCGTCATAATAATCAAATTGGTACCGATGCAGCCCGCCGTCTTCAACAATATTTTTTTCAATTGCTAAAATCGTGTTAACCATTCTTTGATCGTCGGCCTTAATAATTTCAAATGGATAAACTAACCCCAAAAGCGAAGCGTCAATATTATAATCGTCAATTTTGCCATGATTTCTGACAAAATATTTTTTTTCCTTATTATAGGCCTCATTGATTTTTGCAATCATTTCTGCCGCGGCTTTTTCCCAAGCTTCATTTTTAATTATTTTACTGGCTAAAATTAATCCTCGCGCGCAAGCCGCTAAAGAATAAGTGTGGTTATTTTCCATCTTCGTTGATGTTTTTCTATATGATTCTTCCCAGAGGTCGGTTGTGTTATTAAAAAAATATTTACCTTTCCAGTCCGCGCAAAGCCCGTCTGCCAGCCGCCGCACTAATAACTCCTGTTTTTTTTGCGCCGCCGCTAAATTATCTTTATAAAAATCATAAATTGCCCAAAGCGTCGCCCCGGCCTGGTCGGGCTGAAAGCTTGGATTATTAAGTCGGCCGTTTGTTGAGTAATTGCCAAAAAGCAATCCTTGTTTTTTAAAATCTTCCGGTCTGTTTACTAGCCAGTTAAAATACGGCTCCTGAATGTTTTTAATTTTCAAAATTTTTGCCGCCACACAAATATAGGCGGCGTCCCGCGGCCAAACATAATGATAGTCCTTGGCGGTGTGGGGATAATAAGCTTTATCCGGATTGGCCGCAATTATCCCGCCGTTTTCCAACGCGCAGTCGGCCAACACTCGCCGGCTCGCTTCAATTGTTTTTTTAATCTTCTCGTGCATAAAAATTACGTTAACTTTTTTGTTTTGTTTCGCGCCTTGTTTCATTTAGTTTAGTCGTTCTTCGACCGCCCTTTAGGGCAGGGTTTTGCGGCTTTAGCCGCGGTTTGGTAAATCAATTTTTATTTTTTGTAACTTTCCCATATCAACTTCACCCTCGCTGTCTTCTTCCGTTATTATGACACCCCGCACTAAATTCCTCGCAAACTCATCTCCATATTTTTCTGCTCGGTATTTAAAACTGGAAAAAGGATTTTCTTTTAACTCTTGAAAAGTATTTACTTCTTTGTGTTTTAATAAATTTCCATCAGTATAGCCGTCCACTTTCCAGTTCATTTCCTCACTTGTGATAATTATTGTTTTAGAATCCTGCCAAATTTCTTCGTATTTGGGTTTATATTTATTTTTATAATAAAATGACGTACCGCCATGTATTAATTGTTTTACTTTTGACAAATATATCCCTTTTTCTAAATAAAACTTGGCATGATAGTGGTTTATGGAGATACTATAGGCGGAAACTGGAATACCTAGCTCGGCGCGAATTTTTTTAAATTGATTTAAAATTATCTGTTTCTGTTTCCATTCTCTAAAATATGGATAGTGTAAAAATGTTGAACCAGTAAGAAAATAGATAGAATTATCAGGCCAAAAAGGTTGTTGTTTGTTTTGCATATTGACGGGCAGCTAAAGCTGCCAAACCCTCGGCTAAAGCCGGGTCGAAGTCGTGCTGTGCGCGCAGCAAATCGCCACCGCCAGCGCGTCGGCCGCGTGATTCGGGTGTGGCACCGCCTTTAGCCGCAACAGCACTTTCACCATCTGCTGAATCTGATTTTTATCTGCTTTGCCATAGCCGGTAATCGCCTGTTTAATCTGCAGCGGCGTATATTCATAAACCGGCAGTCCGCAGTTGCTGCAACTTAATAGCACCGCTCCCTTTGCCTGTCCAA
>CAYHQU010000045.1:0-7623 GCA_964358955.1 uncultured Gammaproteobacteria bacterium
CTAATAAAAATAATAAGTTCATTTAAAATAAAAAACACCATCTAAATCTGCAGACACAACACTCTCCGGCTGCGTTTGTCTTGCTTTGGAGGGTTACGCGGTGCCTGTAGAATTTTGGATAGTAGGAATAAAATTGTACATTTTATTTTTCCCCGACGTAAAGTCGGGGAGCCTCCTTTCCCCCGCCCAAATTTTGCCACTTTAGTATAACTGTTGTTAAACAGATAAAACTTTGCATTTCATTCATGATATATAATTGCAACTTAAGCTTAATTTATAGTGGCAAAATTTGGGCGGGGTAGCCCCATCTTTTGACGGGGCGAGAAAACCTACTATCCAATTTTCTGCAGGCACGACAAGCGGGGAGTTATTTTCAAGGGTAATTCGGCTTCCAGCTAAATTGCTACTTGGAATAACTTCCTTGTCTGCAGATTTAGGGGGTGATTATTAAAATTTTCAATTTTCAATTTTCATTCAATGTTACAATTTTCAATTCTTAAACAGCGCTATTATTAAATTGAAAATTGTTTAATTAAAAATTGATTGCAAATTAAAAATTGCAAATTAAAAATTAATACTTATGTAGGTCGGCTTGAGGATGGAATTTTTGTTCTGTCTTGGGGCGGATTTTGGCAGGACACGTTGGCAAAGGAGGCGCGCGATGAAATTTGGACTTTTGATGGACGTTTTTAGTGTCGTAGACGAGGTACGTACGGCGGTAAAATACAATTTTTTGCATCAGGAGTTGCTGTTTATTGAAGTGGGCGGTTGGGAGGATCTGGCGCAAAATATACGAGAAGGAATGTATGCGGATGTGCCTGACGATGAACATGATGTGAGCCGAGAACGTCGTATTGCGCAGATTATTCCATTGGGCGCGTGATCTTTAGGAAAGGAGGGATGGATGGAAAAGGTGAAAAAGGGAAAGAAAGTGCAGAAGCCGGAGAAGGTGAAGGTGTTTTATGGAGGACTACTGCCAAGAGAGGAATTTGAAGATGAATATGCTAAGTGGATGGCAGAAAACGATGGTAAGATTGTAGTGATTGACCGTAGGTTTTCAGCCGCGTCGGGATCTGACCTTGCAACTGCAACTTTGATTGCAACTCCTCTGATCGCCGTTTTCTATCGGGAGAAGTGAGTAATGAGACTGAAGTGGGCTAAAGCCCACTAACCCTCGGCTAAAGCCGGGTAGAAGTTTCGTACGGGCGTTTTATGAGAAGCGCCCGTTTTTTTAATTTACTTGATTGGCGCTGCCGACGACCTTGACTAAAGCCAGTTAGAATTTCATCAGGGCGTTTCGTAAGAGACGCTCTTTTTTATTTTTCTACCCCACTTTTCCGCCCGAGGCGGATCTGCCTTTGGCATGAAGTGGAGGGTTTGGCGGTTTGAGCCGCTAAAGCGGCACGACCCGCCCTAAAGGGCGGTAGAACTTTGTTCATTTATAATTTCCTCGGTTGTCGTCGCCAACGCCTTGCCAACGAGCCAGACCTCGGGCCAGGCGACGTAATGGCTGGAAAATCTTTCTTTTTTTACGGTGCCGTCGGGGTAAGTAACAATATAGTCAAAATAAGTATCAGCGCCATTATGGGCATGTTCAACTAATTTACGCTCGCCGGGGGGCAACTCTTCGGTTTCAATTTCGCGCGGTTTGCCGGGGCTTGTGATATTATAGATTGCCGGCGGGTCGGGGGTGATTTCAATAGAGCGGCCGTCTTTGGTGCCGTAGAATTCAAAGATTAGCTCATCACCTTCAATTTTGGCGGTAAATAAAATGTAGGCGCCGGTGTCATTTAAAAATTTCATATCCGGACGGGGGTCATAAATTGTCGCGTCCATGCCGGCGGGTTCGTAATAGACAACGCGGTAGGAATGATTTGTTCTGGCGGTAATCGGCAGGCCGGAACGGAGGGCGGCGCGGAAAGTTGTCGTGCCGATTTGACAGAGGCCGCCGCCGTATTCGGGAATAGTGCGGTCGCCTTTAATGACCAGTTCGGGAAGGTAGCCGGTTTGAGCGCTGATTTCGCCCAGGGCCTTCAGGAGAGAAAATTCTTCGCCGGGCTCAATTAAAATTCCGTTTAAAGCAGCAGCGCCGGTTTTAATATTATGGCGGCGGTTTGGCGGGCTGCCTTTAAAATTAGAGACGCCGCGGCCGATGAGTTCTTTAATGCCTAAATTGTTAACATCGGCGGTTTTTATTTTTGGAGGCGTAATTTCAATAACAAGTTCAATTGAGTTTACGCCTTCGTGAAAATATTGGTAGTTTAATTTTTCAATTGTTTTTTCAAGGTTGAGTTTTTTGCCTTCGCGGCTGGATTGGAATTCGGAGACGCGGCTGCCGTTTAGACGAAATTTCGCGTCTTGGGGTTCAATATCAATTTCGGAAGCGATACTTTCTAAAAATTCGGTTGTTGAGGCGGTGCTAAATTCAAGGCCGATTTCGTTTTTGTTAATTTTTTTGAATTGAATCCAAGATTTTAACTCATCTTTGGTAATCTGCCAGTTTTTATTTTTATAGAATAAAACTGGGGAGGAAGTGCTAAAAAGTTGGGTGGCTAAAGCGAGGGCAGGGGCGGCGTCAGAACTTAGGATGTTTGGTTTTTCAATAATAATTTCAATGACGATCGGCTCGTTATCAAGAGAGGCGATGGTGGATTTGGCGTCGGAAAGGGCTTTTATAAAATTTAAAATTTGGCCCTGTTGTTCGGGCAGGATGGAGATTTTATCATTTTGACCAAAAGCAAGTTTCGCGTCGTCGGCGGGATTTTCCAGTTCTTTAAAGTTGGTTTTTAAAATATCAAGCAGCTCGGTTTCATTAATTTCGTAACTAAAATAAAAACGTTTGCCAAATAAAAATATTCGCGCCTGTTCAAAAAGGTTTCTAAATAGAAAATTATGGCGGCCGTATTGATAGGCCTCGGAAAGGGTTTTGTTGAGGTTAAAACGGAAAATTTGTCGAGCGAGATCCGGGTCGGTTGAAGAAGTTAGAGCGAAGATATTAATTTCTTTGGATTTAGCGTTAGTTGAACTTTCGGCTTTAAAAATAAGGCCATTTTTTATAAATTCATCGGCATTTTTTTCTAAAATTTGACGGGCTTGGTCTTGGGTTTTGCCGCCTAAGTTTAGATTACTGACAATTACGCCCGGGTAGATACGGCCGCTATAGGCCACTTCGTAGGCAAGGGCGACAAAATTGGCGGCGGCAAAGAAAATAAAAAAAATGGCGATAAAAATAATCAGCCATTTAATTTTTGTTTTAGGCCGGCGGGTTGAAGGTTTGTTTTGGTTAGCTTTGTTTTCCATTTTTAGGCCGTTTTAGCAGCTGGTTTAGAATGGTTTTGGCGATTTTTTCCCGTTCGGACTGGTCGGTTTGATTAGTGCTGATAATTAGACGAAGCGCGGAGCCGGCAGAGACGTCATCGGGAAGATTTTTTATCGGCCAGTTTAGGGTTTGGCCGTCTTGAAGCTTTAGAACCG
This sequence comes from uncultured Gammaproteobacteria bacterium, assembly GCA_964358955.1. GTDB lineage: Bacteria > Patescibacteriota > Patescibacteriia > Buchananbacterales > GWA2-38-13 > CAYHQU01. The sequence goes on from CAYHQU010000045.1 coordinate 3,475, forward strand.
CGGTTTTATTTTCAAAACGATCAACAACGGCCTTAAGAAAAAATTGATTTTCAATTTCGTTAGTCATAATGTTTGGGTTCGTTTTTATCTTACACAATTTACTTTGTAATTGCAAGCGATGGGGTGTGTGTAAATCACGGAACATGGAACATGGAACACGGAACAAATTGAAGGAATGGTTAAATTGCCAAATTGTTAAATTGTTGGGATGTTAACAATATATTAAGTTACCATTAACATGCGCGAGTCTGTTGGTCAGGAGACCAACAGACAGCAGTAGAAAAAAAGGATAAAAAAACAGGCGATACCGAGTGTGTTGGTATCGCCTGCGGGTACTGGGGACTTAGTCCCAGTAGGCGAATGGGTTCTCCCAGCCCGGGTAGCGGGCGTTCAGCCAGTCTTTGGCTTGCTGCCAAGCTTGTCGGTGAACTCGGCAGTAGTTGTGGTCCCTAAAGAAGATGCGCCTAGTTGTGAATATGACCTGGTGGCCGTACTCGGTGATGCTGCCGCCGCCGTCAGTGACCTCATAAGAAAGGTCGAGGAGAAGGTCGGGGTCATAATTATGGCCTGGGAACATCGGTTCACGGCATCTTTCACGGATGCCGTAGCGGCAGGTCAGCACGAGCGCAGCGCCTCGGCCGTAGTGTGTTGAGAAGTAAATGAGTTGCGCCCGCTCGCGATTTTTGTCATCCACGAGCATGGTCAACCACTCGACATTAGTGGCCACCTTGCGCCAGCCGGCAGGGAGGCGGGCGCGCTGGAAGAGCGGGTCGCCTTCCACGGAGCCGAGGAACTGGATGCCGGCCTGCTCCAGGAACTGCTTCACGCGTGCCTGTTTCGGCCACATGACTGCCGGCAGGGAGTCGGCGGGGATAGCAATGTATTGCACCTCATTCCGCCGGCTGATGAGGCGCATCGCTTTCTGTTCCGTGATTGAGAGCGCCCCAGACAGCAACCACGCCAGCGATTGCTTTGCATTAGCCATAGCATACCCCCTTTTTACAGATACAGATAGAGGAAAGAACTAACTCTAAGCACCATGCTTAGAATAGATTAGTATAGCAGAGGCACCGGGGAAATGTCAAGGCACTCATCATAAAAACACGAGAACATTAAAACATTAAAACAAAAAGGATAAAAAAACAGGCGATACCGAAAGTTTTCGGCAGCGCCTGCAACTGGCGGAGAAGTTGGCTTACAGGGGGCGGGTTACTTCTTGCATTGCAATAGCGCAGAGAAGGCCTGCATGCTTGCGATCATACCCTCCCCGCACTAACTCATCACGAACATCCGCACCTTCCCGGAGACACCCCCGCTCGTCTTTCATCATCAGTTTGATGATCTCAAATTCTTCCTCGTCGATCGTGACGTTACCGAGACCACTGTACAGAGTGATTTGTTTTGCCAGGTTCTATCTCCTTATAAGCACTACTAAATAAGCACTACTAAAGAAAAGAACAATATACGATATTTTATGATAGCATAAATATTTATATATGTCAAGAATGGGATTTTTAAACTTGACAAAATTTTGGAAATATGCTATTATCAAATATTAGCTAAAATGAGCTAAATTTGATATTATGAATATCATGAACTCAAAATTTAAAGCGGTATTAATCGCAATTATGGCTTTAGGCCTGGTGTTTAATTGGGTTAGTTTGGCGTTGGCAATTAATCCTTTGATAATCAGCAATGTGGTAATTTCGCCGAGCGATACCACGGCGTTAATTACTTGGCATACAAACGAAGCGTCCACGGGGCGGATAGATTTTGGGCTGACTGTTGATTACGGACTTTTTATCAGCGAAGGGACGGTGGCGGGGACGGAACACGCGATTACTTTGTATGGCTTAGCTTCTGATAAAACTTATCATTTAAAAATTTCAGCGGCAAGTAAAACACAGGAGACAAAGACTTTTGATTTTAGTTTTAAGACAAAAAAATTTGACGACACCCGAGCGCCGATAATTAAAAATGTTGAAGTCGCGTATGTGACCGGGACGAGCGCGACAGTGCAATGGGAGACAAGCGAGAAAGCGTCAAGCCGAGTTGATTTTGGGCTAACAGAAAAATACGGCTCATCGGCAAGCGGCAGTTCAGGGACAGTTCATGACGTTACTATCCGTGGATTAAAAACATCAACGACTTATCATTTTTTAGTTAAGTCGGCAGACGACGCGGGCAATTTAACGCGGTATTATGATTTGACTTTTCGGACTCAAGATTCAGACCGGGCCGATAAAGCCGCGCTTGAAATTTCTAATATTACGCCGACATCAGTTAACGACCCGCAGATAAAAAGCAACACTGTTAGCATTTCTTGGCGGACTAATAAGTTAGCGTCGGGCTTAGTTTATTTTGGCGAGACGACTTCGGTTAGCAAAAGGATTACTGTTGCCGGCGCGCGAGATTTTTTTCACGAGACGACATTAACAAATTTATCGCCAGAGACAACTTATTATTTTAAAGTTGAGTCGGTTGATGTTTTTGGAAAGACAGCGCGGTCGGATTTATATTCATTTATAACTAAAAATCCGGAGGATTTTAAAGCTGAGGAAGCGACGGGGTCAACCGGTTTTGACGGCGGCGATATTAGTAATTTGCCACTTGATAATTTAGGCCCGATATTTTACGCGAGTTTTGACCAAAGTTTAGCGCCGGATATTGCCGGAGGCAGTTATAGCTACAGCAAGACCGGAGCGGTTGTTTTAACAGACGGGAAATTCGGACAGGCGGCGGAAATTTTTCCGGCAAGCGAGCTTGAATATAGCGGCGCGAATAATTTTAATATTGCCGAAGGCACAATCGCTTTTTGGTTTAAGCCGAACTGGAACGCGGATGACAAAAAAAATCATATTTTGTTTGATTTGAATCCGGATTACACCAGCGCGAGCGAAAGTTATTTTTCAATCGCAAAGTCAACGCAGTTTGGCGTTAACCAAGCGCTGCAGCATAAATTAGCGCTTGCGGTTGAAGACAAAAGCGATAGCGATTTTAACTGTTATGATAAATCCGGACAGGAAATTAAAGCGGGAGAATGGTATTTTGCGGCGGGAAGCTGGAAGTTTGGCGGCGGCGAGCTAAAATTTTATTTTAACAGCGAGACGCCGAGTTGCGTTATTAAAAATTTAGGAGCGGCAACAGATTTGGGCGCGAAAATTTTTGTCGGCAGCAAGCGGTTTGCGGGAACGGACGCGGCGATTGACGAGTTTTTAATATTTAATCGCGTTTTAACCGATGATGAGATAAAAGTTATTTATAACGAAGGCGGACAAGGTTTTATTGACGGCGGTGTTGGCGGGCCAGACGACGGCATTGTTGCAGGCGGAGATGGCAACGGAGATATTGGCGGCGCGAATGTTTTAAAATACACTAAGGCAACAGCGCTTTTGCGAATAAAAGGCAGTCCGGATATTTACGCGATTATGGACGGAAAGCGCCATTATATTTCCGGGCCGAATTCGTTTGCAAAATACGGCTATAATTTTGGAGATGTTAAAGATGTAAGCCGAGAGGAGCTTGAAAAATATCCGGTGGCGCGGCTACTTAAGACGCCAGATAGTCCAACCGTTTTTTATATTTTTGAACGGCCGCAAGATAAATGGTTAAAAATCGCGATTCCTTCAGCGACAGTATTTATTTCCTACCCAGAAAATTTTTGGGGCGATATAATTACAGTGACGGAAGAAGATATTAGGGCGTATCCGGACGCGCAGTTAATTAAGACAGCGGACAGCGCGCAGGTTTATTTATTAGCAGGCGATACGGCGCGGCCGTTTGCGTCGGATGAAGCGTTTGAGGCGCTTGGTTATAATTGGGCGGAGATCTGCGAGATTACCGAAGAACATTTGGGAGCGTATGTGATTGGGTCGGTAATCAGTAATCAGTAATTAGTAATTTTTTATAATTAAAAAAAGCGCTTAGAATATTTAAGCGCTTTTTTGGCACACTTTAGAGAATTTAGTTTGGTGGTGTGATGTTTTTATTTATACCAAATTAGGGCCAGTTCAGAAATTTTGGATGAAAAAATGCTGGCAAATAAATTAGCCGCGGGGGTTTTAAGTTTGGGGGCCGAGATTTCGGGTTGTTGGGCTATATGGACATCACATTATGACTCCGCACTCAATAACTTGTTAAAATTGCGTC
>CAYHQU010000046.1:0-3893 GCA_964358955.1 uncultured Gammaproteobacteria bacterium
CCGACTGGGTCAGGGCCAAAGCCCTGACACTCCACTATTTTTTGCGCTTTTTTCAACAGCCAACAACTTTCACCAGCCGGCCCCTTGAGCTTAGCTAATTTTTTCAGCGCTTTGTCGTAGCTAAACCAGCCAAAGCCGACGTGTTCGTCAGAGATTTTTATTTTTTCGCCACTCACCTGCCCTAAGAAAAAAATGGCGCGCTTGGTTACTTTATTACCCAGCTCATCGGAATAAGGGCTTTTAAAACTATAAACATAACCGGCTTTAAAATTTTTCACCAGCTTAATTTGCTCTTTTACAATTCCAGTTTCTTCCCAAACTTCGCGGAAAGCGGTATCTAATTCATTTTTGTCACGCGGGTCGGGCCGGCCTTTGGGAAAATTCCAGTAGTTTTTGTGGTGGCGCAGAAGGAGATATTTTATTTTTTTGACGTCTCTTTTAAAGAGGATAATTCCTATTGTTTTAGTTATCATAAAATTTTTATCATAAATTGACCTAATTGATCTAATTTTTAATTATTCTAAGAAATGACCAAATCCCAAATCCCAAAAATATTTTGGTGCTTAGGTATTAGACATTGGAATTTTCTTAGGTCAATTAGGGCAATTAGAATAATTAGGTCAATTATCAAAATACTTCCTTCCCTTCAACTTCTCCGGCAAATATTCCTGCTCTTCTTTCCAGTCATAGTCCGGCGAGTATTTATAATTTTCACCGTATTTTAAATCTTTCATCAGCTTGGTCGGGGCGTTTCGTAAATGCAAAGGCACCGGCTCGTCAGCAGTGTCTTTCACGTCTTTTTTCACGCGGCCGTAGGCCTGATAAATTGCCACGGACTTTTTTGATTTGGCCAAATAGACGACACACTGCGCCAAAATTATGTCACACTCCGGCATGCCGACAACGTGGCAGCCGTGATAGCAGGCAACGGCTTGTTCAAGCGCCTGCGAGTTGGCCAGACCAATATCTTCCACCGACATACGGATTAGGCGGCGGGCGATGTAGAGCGGGTCTTCGCCGGACTCAAGCATTCGGCCCAGCCAATAGAGCGCGGCGTCGGCATCACCGCCTCTCACACTTTTGTGCAGGGCGGAAATAATATTGTAATGCTGTTCGCCGGCCCGGTCGTAAAGATGAGATTTTTGCAGGGCGGCTTTTATTTGGTCTTTGTTGATTTCAAGCCGATCACTGCTTTCCGACGCCGAAGGCGAGGTCACGTGACCTCGCCGGCTCGAGGAGGCAACTTGTATTTTTTCCACTTCAACCGAAGGCGACATTCGCGAATGTCGCCTTCGTTCGGACGCAACGGGAGCCACGGACCTCACCGCAAACTCCAGCGCGTTAAGCGCCACCCGCGCGTCGCCGTTAGACAGCTCGGCTAAAAAGCGAAGCGCGTCGTCGTCAACTTTGATTGGCAAATTTCCCAGCCCTTTTTGTTGGTCAGTCAGCGCGCGCTGCAAAATTTTTTCTAGGTCATGAATTGATAGCTGCTCAAGCACAAAGACGCGGCAGCGGGACAGCAAAGCGGCGTTCACTTCAAACGAGGGATTTTCGGTTGTCGCACCGATTAAAGTCACGATGCCTTTTTCCACGTAAGGCAGGAGGGCGTCTTGCTGGGCTTTGTTCCAGCGATGAATTTCGTCAATAAATAAAATTGTTCGCTTGTTTTTCAGCTTGCGTCTTTGCTCGGCCTGCGCCACCACTTCCCGAAATTCTTTTACACCAGCGGTGACCGCGGAAAATTGGACAAAAACGGACTTAGTCATTTTGGCAATAATCCAGGCGAGTGTGGTTTTTCCACTCCCCGGCGGCCCCCAAAAAATCATTGAGGGCAGTTCATCTTTTTCAATTGCGGTCCGCAGCATTTTTCCTTCACTCACTAATTCGCGCTGACCAAAAAAATCAGCCAGCATGTCCGGCCGCAGGCGGTCGGCCAATGGCGCCTCGCGCTTTAAATTTTGATTGAGTCGTTCGGAGAATAAGTCATTCATACGCTTAATTTATAGCATGTTTTGTCAAGGATTACAATTGCATTTTTTTATATTTCCAGCATCCGCCGACGAAAATGTAAATTTCATAAACTGAAATTTTTTTGCTATAATAGACTCATGAAAAACATTATTATCACCAATCCCAAAAAACTGAAAAAAATCCAAAAAGCAATAGCCGGCGACGGCGCCGCGAAACTGCACGTGCTGGCGGATTTTGACCGGACGCTGACTTATGGTTTTGTGAATGGAAAAAAAATTCCGTCTTTAATTTCAGTGCTGCGCGATGAGGGCTATCTGACGCCGGACTATCCGGCGGCGGCGCAGGCGCTTTTTGCTAAATATCACGCCATTGAAACTGACTTAAAAATTCCGCTGGCAGTAAAAAAGCGGGCGATGGCGGAATGGTGGAATAAACATTTTGCGCTGTTGATAAAATCCGGTTTAAGTAAAAAAGATATTGCGCGAGCAGTAAGGTCAAAAAATATTAAGTTGCGGGCCGGAGCAGTGGAGTTTTTTAAATTATTGCACGCGCATCAAATACCTTTAGTCATTATGTCTTCAAGCGGGCTTGGCGGAGATTCAATTGCGCTTTATCTAAAGCGGCAGAAATTATTGCTGAAAAATGTTTCTATAATTTCCAACTCTTTTGTTTGGGATAAAAAGGGCCGAGCAGTTGGAGTTAGCAAGCCGATTATTCACGGGATGAATAAAGATGAGACGTCAATAAAAAAATTTCCGGTCTACAGTAAAATCAAGGCGAGAAAAAATGTGATTTTACTCGGCGACAGTCCAGGCGATGTTGGGATGGTAACTGGCTTTGATTTTAATCAGCTAATTAAAATTGGATTTTTGAACGAGGATATTAAAAAAAATTTAGGACAATATAAAAGAAATTTTGATGTTTTGATTTTGGCTGATTCGGATTTTAAATTGGTCAATAAAATTATTAAAGGCATACTGGCAGGTGAAAATAAATAAACTACTAACGCCGGAGCTTAACTCCGGCGCGCCAAACTTGCGCTAATTTTTAAATGTGATTATAATAGAAAAACAGATATTTTTATGAAAAAAATTTATTTTATTACTTTTTTATTAAGCGCGGTTCTGGCTGGATGCGGAAATAACACAACAGAGCCGACGGCCAACCAACCGAACATGGGGCAGGCAAACGCGGCAGTAAGCCCGACGACTGATGTTAAAACTTACAGCGCCGAAGAGCTGGCTTTGCACAATACCGAGCAGGACTGCTGGCTTTTGATTGACGGCAAAATTTATGATGTGACAGAATTTATTCCAAGCCATCCCGGAGGCAAGGCGATTTTAGAGGGCTGCGGCAAGGATGCGACTACGTTTTTTGAGAGCCGGCCCATGGGTTCAGGCACGCCGCATTCCGAGCAAGCCAGAATTAGGCGAGAAAATTATTATATTGGGGATTTAAAATAACAATGTGGGATGTCCGACCTCCCACATTTTGCAAACAATATGTTGCTGCAAATTACGTATTTTCAAATTTTGGGCAAGCCGCTGATTATGTGGCTTGGGATTTTAACTTTATTATCATTTTTGTTCACGGCATCAATTTCAATCATGAATAAAAAAGGCATCCATACAATTCCATTTAAGTGGCACCCCAGAATGGCGTTCATTTCAATAGCGCTGGCAATAATCCACGCGATTTTGGGGATTGCAAATTATTTATAAATAACCAAATAAACTTATGCCCAGCAGTGAAACTTCGATATTTACAAAAGGATAAATTTCGACTGGGCTGACAATTATATAATGACTAATTCATAATTAGAAGCTTTGATAATCTTAATTTAAGACATCGAAGTTCTATTACTGGGTATGCAAAAAACATTGGAAAATCTTACAAAAGCGTTTATTGGCGAAAGCCAGGCG
>CAYHQU010000046.1:3993-7467 GCA_964358955.1 uncultured Gammaproteobacteria bacterium
TATGCAAAAAACATTGGAAAATCTTACAAAAGCGTTTATTGGCGAAAGCCAGGCGCGAAACCGCTACACTTATTATTCGCGGGTAGCGCGCGACGAGGGGTATGAACAAATTGGCGAAATTTTTTTAATCACAGCGGATAATGAAAAAGAACACGCGAAGCGGATTTTTGAACATATCCAAAAACTAAAACAAAAGCTTGGCGGGAATTTGTCAGAAATTCAGGTTCAAGCGGCAGCACCGACAACTTATGGTACGACGGTTGAAAACTTGAAAGCGGCGGCAGCCGGGGAAAATTATGAATACACGGAGATGTATCCGGAATTTGCGCGCGTTGCCGAGGAGGAGGGTCTGCCAGAGATTGCCGCCCGACTTCGGGCCATTGCGAAAGCCGAGGAACATCACGAGGAAAGATACAAAAAATTATTGGCACAGGTTGAAGCCGGGACGGTTTTTAAAAAAGACAAAGAAGTGTGGTGGGTTTGCCGCGAGTGCGGGTATGCGCATTTTGGGACGTCGGCGCCGGCAAAATGCCCATCATGCGACCACGCGAGAGCGTTTTATCAGGTTAAGTGCGAGGAATATTAGATGGATTAGAAATCCGATTTCGGGTACCCGAAATCGGATTTCAGCGCGTGTTAAGTAATTGGGATTATTTAAAAAACAGGAATTTTATGACGCAATTAAAACAAATCTACAAATGCGAAGCGTGCGGAAATATTGTTGAGGTTTTGCGCACCGGGGTTGGCGAGCTTGTCTGCTGCGGCCAGCCGATGAAGCTGCAAAAAGAAAATACGGTTGACGCGGCGAGAGAAAAGCACGTGCCGGTGATTGAAAAAATTGAAGGCGGGGTGCGGGTTAAGGTTGGGGCGGTGCCGCATCCGATGATTCCGGAGCATTATATTGAATGGATTGAAATTATTGTTGATGGACGCAGCTGTCGGAAGTTTTTGCAGCCGGGCGATGCGCCAGAAGCAGAGTTTGCAGTTTCGGGTGAGCAAATTACGGCGCGGGAGTACTGCAATTTGCATGGGCTTTGGAAAGGGTAGTTTCAATAATCATCAGCGAACAACGTCAGACCCCCTCTATCTCCCCCTTATCTAAGGGGGAGAACTTAATAGTTTCCCCTCCTTAGATAAGGAGGGGCTAGGGGGGGTTTGACGGCAATGGCAGTATTTTGGACGCGACTTAGGGATATTTATTTATGGCAATTGAAGTTGAAGCAAGGAGTTTTATTTCAAAAAAGCAGTATGAAAAACTGCTTGATTATTTTAGACAAAATGCAAAATTCATTAAAGAGGACTATCAAAAAACTTTTTATTTTGACTGCAAACAGGATTTGCGGATTCAGCGGAATAATTTTTACGCCAAAATTTGGTTGAAAAAGGGAAAAATACATGATGAGTCGCGCGAGGAGCTTGAAATAAAATTCAGCCGCGAGGATTTTGAAAACTTGAAAAAATTATTTTTAGCATTAGGTTTTGAAGTTCAGATAAAATGGTTTCGGAAAAGATTTGAATTTTTGTGGGACGGGGTTACTGTTTGTTTAGATTTCACCAATGGCTATGGCTATATTATTGAGCTGGAAAAAATGTGTGCGGAGCAGAAACAAGAAGGCGAGTTTGCACTTCTTTTGGCGCAGTTAAAGTCATTAGGCATAGAAATTACGCCGCGGGAGGAGTTTGAAAAAAAATTTAGCTATTATAAAAAAAATTGGAAGACGTTAATAGATTAGAACTCCGATTTCGGGTACCCGAAATCGGAGTTCAGCGCGAGCTAAAAAAAGACGCACCCGAAAGATTAGGGTGCGTTTTGCGTTTCACTTTTTTGCCAATGCGGCTTTGAAGTCCTCAAGGAGCGAAAGTTTTTTTATGTTGCTAATTAAGTCGGGTCTCTTTTCAAATAACACTTGCCAAAAGTTGGACTCATTATAATCAACCTTTATTGAAAATTCTGGCGGAAGAGCAATTCCTTTATGCGATCGGTCGCGGGGAACATAAAATACGGTAAAGCAATCGTCACAAATCAATTGATGTTTTTTGTGAGACTCGTCCACGATAACTCTAAGGTCGCCTTGATTGCACTCCGGGCATTTCATGACTCTGCCTCCAAACTGGCTTTGAAGTCTTCAAGGAGCGGGTAATCTGTTTTGATTCTTGATTTCAGACTTTGTGAATAATACCTCGAAGGATTACTCAAAATTATTTCCACGTCTGGCGGCATACTCCAAGCGCCATGCGGCACCGCAAAAAAAGATAGACAATTATCACAAATTGGAGTATGCTCGCTGTACAAACAAACAACGGTTGTTATTACCCTAATATCACCCTTACCACATTCCGGGCATTTCATGACGCCTCCTTTTTGGAAAAAATGATTTCCAACATATCGCCGACTTTCAAGTCCAGTGGCAGAGACTCTTTAAACAAAATCCAAAAAGTGGTTGGGCTGTTTGTCAGGCGTCCAGGCACTTCCAAGACCACGCCGTCTCTGATGAGATCTGGATCATAATATTTGGCAAGAGGATTTTTCGAGTCAGTGTTGTCCGGGTTGTCGGCGAAAAATGAATGAACAATGGCGGTAAGCATTTTGCCCTCCTTTGCTTTTTAAGCTTGACGCCAAGGTAAATATAACACGGTGATAAAAAATGTCAACAAACTAAACGGAGTGTCGGGGCATTGCCCCGACCGGGTATACAAGGCACTAAGTGCCGGATGCGATGATGTTGGAAATCGGATATTTCACCTATTCATTTACCATACCGCCGCTGGCGGTTGTTATATTCGGCAATTGCAGCATCAAGGTCTTGTTCCGAAAAATCCGGCCAGTGTTTTTGAATAAAAAGCAGCTCACTATAAGCGGACTGCCAGCTTAAAAAGTTTGAGAGGCGGTGTTCGCCAGATGTTCTGATTATCAAATCAGGATCAGGCACGCCAGCCGTCCATAAATTTTTTTCCACCAACGCCTCGGTTATATTTTCAGCCGAGATTTTTTGGCTGATGATTTTTTTTATGGCTTGCACAATTTCCGGCCGGCCGCCGTAAGAGATGGCCAGATGTAAAAGCAGTTTTTCGTTTTGGGCTGTTTTAGCTTCGGCGTCAGCAGCCAACTTTTGAATATCTTGAGCAAGGCGTTCTTTTTGGCCAATCACTTTGATGCGCACACCTTTAGTGTGAAATTTTTCCAGCTCGGCTAAAAGCGCAGTCCGAAATAAATCCATCAGATAAGAGACTTCTTCAGGCGCGCGGTTCCAGTTTTCGGATGAAAAAGCATAAACAGTTAAAATTTTAATTTCGCGGGCAATGCACCAGTCGCAAACCTGTTTGACTTTGTCGTAGCCGCGGCGGTGGCCTTCAAGTTTTGGCAAGCTATTTGCGGCTGCCCAGCGGCGGTTGCCGTCCATGATTATGCCTAAATGCGCTAATTTTGCGATTTTTGGGGTGTTTTGTGTCATATTGAGGAATTATAACGTTTGG
>CAYHQU010000047.1:0-7027 GCA_964358955.1 uncultured Gammaproteobacteria bacterium
TACCATCTCGCGCGACCCCACCGCAAGCGGATGGGGTATTAAAAATTACAATAAAACTGATATAAACAAGAGATAATCAGTTATCACAGACTAAATTTATAAATTTTAAAAACCGGCAAGTTGACATGGTTATTTATTAAGTCGGGGGCGTTGCCCTGGCTTTTTAGTTGTGCTTCAAGGTCAATGGCGGCAGAAGTAAACAGGCCGGCGTCGCGCCACAAGCTATACTCGGTGCCGGTGATGTAATAGATATTGTAACCGGTAAATTGTTTTACACCCTGCTCATCAAGGAGGCGATAAAAATCATCAACAAAAATCGCCGGCCAGCCCTGATACAAAAAGCGGCGGTCAAAATTCCATAAGGTGGCGGCTTCGTGAAGATGAGTATTGTAAACAAGCAAAATTGGCTCGGGGGTTTTGCCGACTTTATATTTTTCAAAATTTTTGGAAATCATTTCATCCAAAAAATTATTGCCGGTCTTAGGAACGCCGGCGGAATATTTGTTTTGCAGTTCAGCATTTAGATATTTATCCAGCTTATTAATGCCGAAGTCAGCCGTGTAGGGACGGACTAAAGACCAGGCAAGATTGGCCGGACCGACTGACAGCGGCAAGAGATTGGTATTTATGGAAAAGGCAAGTTCATAAATCAGGAAGACGGCCGCGAGGACAGCGATTATTTTTTTGTCGGCCGGCTTTGACCGGCGGAGACAAAAAGCGAAAAAAGCACTAATAAAGAGGGGAAAAAATAAAAGATAGTAAGTTAGGAAACGCTGGAGGGGTTTGATGACAATTAGCAAGAGAGTATAAAAAATTAAAAAAAGCAAAAGTAAAAGATGACTTTGCTTTTTATCCCGCACCGGCTCTGAATGTTTTACATACTGCTCACTGATTTGCTGCGGTTCATATTTATCACTTAAAATTTTGACAGCTTGGTAGACAGAATATATAATTCCAGCGACAGCAAGGGCGAGGGTGGCGGGTGAAAAAACAGAGGGCAGGCCGCTAAATATTTCAATAAAATTTTGAAAAAGAGTTCCGCTTTCTTTTTGAGTCAAGGTTTGCCATTCGGGGACGTTTTGGTTAAACAAGGCGGCAAACTGTAAATCAAAATGGCCGGTTTCCTTAAAAAGCATTAGGTTATAAATTATCACTGGGGAAAAAATTAAGATGGCAACGAGAATAGATAAATAGAGGCGATAATCTTTAAAATGGCGGCGGTTAGAGACCGCCAGATAAATGAGGCAGATTGGCAGGAGGGGAAAGGCGGTGTATTTGGCCAGCCAGCTTACACCCAAGGCGGCGCCCCAAAAGTACAAATAATTTTTGTTTTCAAGGGCGAGTAAAAATAAATACCAGGCAAGCAGGATAAGCATGATGACAACTGATTCCATTAAGCCAGTACGGTTGACCCAGACGGAAAAATCACCAATGGCAAAAATTGCCGCGGCAGCCAGGCCGGCGCGCGGCCCAAACATTTTTTTGCCAATCAGGTAAAGCAGTAAAACCGAGGCAAGGCCGGCGAGCACCGACGGCAGGCGGGCGACAAAAACCGAGACGCCAAAAATGCTAAAAAATATTTTGTTGACTAAAAATGTCAGCGGCGGGTGGTCGTGCATTGACAGACGCGCCCAGCCCGGAAAAGGATCAAACCAATAGATTGGCGTTGACTGCAACGTTGAGCCAAGGTAGTCTAGGTAGCCGATGCCGCGCAAAGCATAGTAGACTTCGTCGTCAAACATGTCCGGGTCGGAGAGGTTGTAGAAGCGCAGAATGGCAGCCAAGATGATTATGGCAAAAAAAATGTATTTTATTTTTGGGGAAGAAAAGATACTCATAAATTGTTAAATTGTTTCCGCCAGAGGGACACAGCGTCTCGGGCGAAAAATTATTCTATTGTTAAATTGTTGACGAGACAAAAAAACTAACTCACATAACGAACTCATATTTTCTCCCCGGCGGAGTCTCCTGAAAGGGACTCCGCCGCGTTGCGTCAGAGTCCCCTACGGGAGACTCTGACGAGGAGGAAATACAACAATTTAACAATTAAAATAAATTGAAAGATTTTAAATATTATCTTTTCGGCGGATTAAACATAAACTGTTGACTTATTACTAAAATGTATTTATGTTATAATAATAACATGAATTTAGAATTATTCAAAAATAAAAAGTTTCAACTTTTGGCGCTTTTGTTAATAATAACAGCCGCTTATTTTAATGTTTTTTTTAATGATTTTGTCTGGGACGATAAAGATTTTATATTGAACTGGAAAAGCATCCGGAGCGCTGAAAATTTACCAGCGCTATTGGGCGGCGAGCTGCCGGCGCGGCACGAGGGGGTCTATCGGCCGGTGCGCAGTCTCATCTATTCAGCGGCTTACGGCCTGTTTGAACAAAATGTATTTTGGTATCATCTGCAGTCTTTAATTATTTTAGTTATCGCCGGGCTGTTAATCTATTTTATTACTTTAAAAATTACAAAAAAAACATCACTGGCATTTTTAACAACACTTTTTTTTGGTCTACAGCCGATTAACACCGAAGCAATTACCTATATTACCGCAAGTTTTGATATTTGGGGTATAATTTTTTTATTAGCGGCTTTTTATTTCTGGCTGACTTTCAGAGAGACAGAAAAAAGAATTTATTATATCGCTTCGCTTATTTTGGCGGGGCTTGCCACATTTACTTACGAAATTGCCTTTTCTCTGCCATTAATAATTTTAATTTATAGCTGGCTTTTCTATCGCGACCAAAAAAATTCACTTTTAAAAACAACGCTCCCCTACTTTGCCTGGCCGGCTTTATATTTTATTTTACGGCTATTAATTTTAGATATACCAAGCCGGAAAGCGGCGCTATTTAATGACAATTTATTTTTTCACGCGCTAACAATAATTAAAATTGCAGCAAAATATTTAGCAAAACTGCTGACCCCTTATAATTTGACCGTTTATCCGCCAGTACGAGCGGTGGCCAATTTCTTTGATATCTATTTTTTTGCCGCCCTAATCGCGATTACCGCAGTGATAATTTTTGGAATTAAGCAATATCGGCTGAAAAATCGGCTAATGGTTTTTGCGTTGGCGCTGATTATTTTGCCGCTTTTGCCGATAATCCATCTGGTTCCAAGTAATATTGTGATGGCTGAAAGATATTTATTTTTACCGACGTTTGGCTATAGTTTATTATTAAGCTTAATAATTTATAAAATATTAGAATGGATTAAAAAAAATGGCGGCAATAAAAATTATTTGAGAATTTTATTGACGATTATTATAATTATTGCCGGCGTTTACGCAATAACTACTTTTAGGCGCAACCAAAATTGGAAAGACGAGGAGACGCTTTGGATAAAGACTTATACGCAGATACCAGATGACGCGAGGGCCAACCATAATTTTGGGGCAATATTAGCCAAACAAAATAAATATGAAGAGGCAATTTTAAAATTTCAGAAAGCAATTGAACTAAAACCGGATTATGCCGAGGCCTACAATAGTTTGGGATTGTCTTATTTAGCAAAAGATCAGCCGGCGGCGGCAAAAGCAGCGATTTTACAGGCGTTAAAATTACAGCCGCATTATTTAGAAGCGGTTAAAAATTTGGGCGATGTATATTTAGCGCAAGAAAATTTTTCGCAGGCGATAATACAATATAAAAAATATTTGGAATTTAATTTAAGAGATGAGGGGGTCAATAATAATTTGGCGCTGGCTTATCTAAATTTTGGGCAGCTGGCAGAGGCAAAAAAATATTTTGGTTTAGCATTAGAATTAAATCCAAATTTAATTGAGGCAAAAATCGGTTTAGCGCTGGCGTTTGCCGGCGAAAATAATTTTTCGCAAGCGGCGGCGTTGCTTAGAGAAGTTTTGGCAGTTGAGCCGGGAAATGAGCTGGCGAAAGAAAAGCTATTATTAATAAAGCAGCTGGAAAAATGAAATGAAAAAAATTTAAAACCAGCATTAGCCGAGATTTTGTTTTCTTAGGCAGAATCTAAAAAGCACTCTACTAGAATAATTTTTCCATCTAACCACTAGACGACGGCCGTCGTATAGTGGTTAGATGGTTTTTTCAATCAAAACGCGGGGGCATAGAATTTGATTACAAAAATATTAACAGATAACAACAATTCATCTAATCTATATGACGCGATCGCTGGATACAGATTAGATGAATTTTTTAGGGAGATGTAAATTTAGACGGCATACGACGAGCAGATTTACAACAACAATATAGGTCGTATTATCCGCAAATAAATATCCGCGGGCGGAGCCATCTGTACTATCCGCAAAAAATAAAAAAGGACGAGGATTGCTCCGCGTCCTAATAATTAAAGAATTGCACCGCGATGGTGTTTTTATTTTTGCATTGCTTTGGTTATCGCCGACATAGCGGCGGTGACAGCCGGAATATTCAAATTTCCGCCTTCGCTCGTCGCGATAATTGTTGAGCTTTGCAGCGCGTCATAAAGTTTGCCAGTCAGCAAATAAGCAATCACTTGTTCGGGCGTTAAACGCAGACCGTCGGCGATTTCTTCAATTCGTCCGAGCTCGCCTCGTCCAAGCAGAACTTGAGCTTGGCTTTCGCCGGTCGCCTTGATTACGCGCGCTTGGCTTTCGCCTTCGGCTAAAGTAATTGCCACCTGCTTTTGGCGGCGAGCTTTTTGGGTCTCGCGACGGAATGCCACGGTTTCTGAACTCGGCTTAATGTCCAACACCACAATACCCTCGGGCTTAAGTTCCAGTCCCCATAGAAATAAATAACTGCGAAGCTTATTTTCCAGTTCTTGGGAAACCACCCCGGCCTGCTGCAAGGCCTCGTCTAATGTCAGCCGACCAGCCGCGGCGCGCACTTCGGCTACCAGCCGGTCTTTAAGCAGCTCTTTCCAATTTGCCACTTCATAAGTAACCAACACCGGGTCAGTAATCCGCACTATCACTTTTACTTTAACTGGCGCCGTATCATCAATAAAATCAACGGTGCGTAAATCCAATTCTACTGATTGATCATAAACCGGCACTTTGTTTCTGATTGTCATCAGCCCCGGAATCAGCAAATGCCAGCCCGGATTCCAGGTCATTAAATATTTTCTGAACAACTCAATTACCCAACGTTCTTCCTGCGGGACGGTATAGGAGCCGGAAATTAACAGTGCTAACAATATCCCACTAATTATCAAAAACAAACCAGCCAACAATAGAATCATTGCCACCTCCTTTTATTCTTTACTAACAACAAACCGAATTGTCTGCGCTTCTGCCTCCAACGAGGAAAGCTGAACCTGAACAATGCCAAGGTCACGAATGTGCGGGCACTCTTGGTGCCCGTCAGGCGAAAAAACGATCTCCTTCCCATTTACCCAGGCCAGCAACGCAACCGAAGGGCTAGGTGTCCAAAAACGGTAGCTGATCTGCCCTTGAATCACGAACGATAGCTGACTACTCTTTTGTCCAGGCATAAGCTTGACGCCCTTATGAAGAATCTGTTTTCCCTCAAGGGGCAAATCCCACCATTCAGCTTCAACCGCCCCTGTTTTCTGCAGCCAATAATCAGCTGGTTGGGCAGCGCTAACTGCCGATTCTCTAACATATCCTCTAATTTCTTCGTCTGTAACTTGCACAATAGAAACCAAAACACAGTTTTCCGAAAAACCGTCAAAACGCAAACTTTTCTCGGGAATTAACAGGCGGACTATTTTTCCCGGCTCCAGCTTCTTAATTGACTTGCCGTCTTTATCATAGAGAAAAGTTTCGCGGGTGATTACACGCTCTTGAAACGCCCCACTAAGTGGAGTAATTTTAGAGTCTCGGCTACGTTGTAACTGTTCAAAAGACCAATTACCTAAATTATCTAAATAATCAAGAACAGTTCCCCGTTTTGAATTACTTAATGGGCTTTGCTTATTTAACGCCACCAGCCACTCTCCGATTGGAAGAGTTTGACTTACAATCAATACCGTCCCCACCAAAATCATCGGCAACGCCACCAGCTTAATCAACCGTTTCTTAATTTCCGTCATCTTCACCCCCAGCTTTCAAAAACTAAACCAATCATCTACTCAATCTCTCAACCACTGGCTTACCAATTTTGTTTTCTCTAATTATTATTTTTATTCCTGATTCTTTTCCAAATACTCTATCAGCTTCTTTTTGCAATTCTACCTGCAATGTTGCCGGATCCCAGCTGGCAATCACATTATACGGGTATTTCTCGTTTAAAACTTGAAGTAGTTTATCCGTTTGCTCTTCATTTATTGTTGTACTTTCTGTCTCTTGAAAACTTTTTCCAAAAGGCAACTGTGAAACAATAATCAAGACTACTCCAATTCCCACCATCGGCAACGCCACCAGCTTAATCAGCCGTTTCTTAATTTCCGTCATCTCATCCTCCCAATTGTAAAGAGCCAAACTAAAGAGCCATAGAAATTACCACTAAGCTTAATGATGAGGTAAATTTTGGTTTTTGTCAACCGCAATTAGGAGATTCCGATCTCTGCCATTTCTAAAACATATCCGCCTTATCCGCGGTCCCCGATGGCTATCGGGGACATCCGCACTATCCGCACCAATAAAAAAAGGACGTAGATTTCTCCACGTCCTGTGATAAATGAATGAACGAAACGAAAGAACGAATGGACCTCTCTCTATAGTGAGGTCGTAGTGCCGCTGGTTGGAGCTGGCGGCGGGGCAGCCGGAGGGGATGCTCCGCTTGATGGCGGGGCTCCCGACGGAACGCCTGGACTGGCACCGCTCGGCGCTGCAGGCGCAGGCGTCGGCGCCGGAGCAGGAACGACGGGAACCGCCGTGGGGGGACGAGTTGTCGAGACGTGGATTGCATCCACGCGATTCTCAATCGCATCAACCCGACCCTCAAGTCGGCTCAACCCGTTTCCTATATCACTAACATTTTCGTTGATCTGCTTAAGCGCCAATCTACTAGCCTCTCTGTCAGACTGCAACTGTTCTTTTATAGCCCTCTCAAAACAAAATGTGACTTTTCTGGTATAATGGAATCGTGATCAA
>CAYHQU010000048.1:0-6846 GCA_964358955.1 uncultured Gammaproteobacteria bacterium
CTCGTTTTTCGCGGCAAATTTTTTCATCCCGCTAAGCGGGACTACGACTCAAAAAAAATGCTTACTCCAAAACTTCGCCAGACCGCAATTTTTCCAGCGGACTGGTGCGTTTTCATAATGTGATGTCCATAAGGGTCCCGTCATTACAGCGCCGGCTCTGGCCGAATGTGCAATTTAGTTTTCGTGGTTTAATTTTAGCGCGCTTTTGATTCCCTTGTCAAGGGGTTTTTTTTATTGTAAACTAAGAGTATTAAATAATTAGACCTTGGCTAAAGCCAGTATGAATAATTCTAACCCACTTTAGTGGGGTGACAACCTACCTGGCTAAAGCCAGTATGAATAAAATGAAACTCTCAAAATCCGATGTTGAACATATTGCGATGTTGGCGCGGTTGCGCTTAACTGACGAAGAAAAAGTAAAGTTTGCCAAACAGCTTTCCTCTATTTTAGATTATGTTAATAAACTGCAGGAAGTTGATACGACTAAAGCGGAAGAGATCGCGCAAATTACCGGGCTTCAAAATGTTTATCGGGAGGATAAAGTTGAAGAATGCGGAGAAAAAGTGCGAGCAGGATTGCTGGATAATGTGCCGGAGAGAGAGGAGGATCTTATAAAAACTAGAAGTGTATTTAATTGACCTAATTAACTATTGATAAATTTCAAATTCACCTAATTCACCAAATTCACCTAATAAAAGGTCAAATGTCAAAATTAAAATAAAATTTAAAATTTATAATTCTAAAATTGGAAATTGGACATTTGATATTTTATTTGGCATTATTGAATTTTAGAATTTTATTAGGTGAATTAGAAATTAGGTGAATTAGGTGAATTTAAATAAATTAGAATAATTTGCAGCCATGCTAAACGAATTGACAATTATTAAAGCGCATGAGGGTTTAAAAAAGAAAAAATTTTCCTCGGTTGAACTGACTCGGGCCTGTTTGGAGTCGGCGAAAAGACAAAAGAATTTAAATGCTTTTATTACGGTGATGGAAAAGGAAGCGCTTGATAGCGCAAAAGCCATTGATAAAAGTGGAAAATTTAATAATCCTTTGTCCGGCGTTCCAGTGGCGATTAAGGATAATATGAATATTTTTGGAGTTCGGACGACAGCGGGGTCAAAAATTTTAGAGAATTATATTGCGCCTTATGACGCAACGGTTGTAAAAAAATTAAAAGAGTGCGGGGCGGTTTTTTTGGGGAAAGCGAATATGGACGAGTTTGCCTGCGGGGCGTCTAATGAGACCTCATTTTTTGGACCGGTAAAAAATCCGCATGATATAACGCGGGTGCCGGGCGGGTCTTCGGGCGGGTCAACAGTGGCGGTGGCGGCGAATGAAGCAATTTATGCTTTAGGGTCAGATACGGGCGGATCAATTCGGCAGCCGGCGGCTTTGTGCGGAGTGGTTGGACTAAAACCAACTTACGGGCGAGTGTCGCGTTATGGACTTTTGGCAATGGCGTCGTCTTTAGATCAGATTGGGCCGCTGACAAAAACAGTTGAAGACGCGGCGATAGTGTTTCAGGCGATTGCTGGCAGAGATGAAAAAGATTCAGCAACAGTTGAAAAGGCCGTGCCGCATTATAGTGATGAAATTAAAAAATCAATCAAGGGCTTAAAGGTTGGCGTGCCAAAAGAATATTTTGTTTCTGGAATGGATAAGGAAGTGGAAAAAGCGGTGCGGGATTCAATAAAAAAATTAGAAGAGCTGGGCGCAAAGATTATTGATGTGTCGTTGCCGCACGCGGAATATGGGCTATCCGTGTATTACATTTTAATGCCGTGCGAGTTGTCTTCAAATTTATCGCGGTATCAGGGAGTAAAATATGGATTTTCTGATCGGTCGGGCAAGACATTATTGGACAATTATTTAGATACGCGCGGGAAAGGATTTGGAGATGAGATTCGGCGGAGAATTATGCTTGGGACTTACGCGCTTTCGGCCGGTTATTATGACGCTTATTATTTGCAAGCGCAGAAAGTGCGGAGTTTGGTTAAGCGGGATTTTGAAGAGGCGTTCAAGAAGGTTGATTGTTTAGTTACGCCAACGTCGCCAACGGTTGCGTTTAAAATTGGCGAGAAAATGGACGATCCCTTGTCAATGTATTTGGCCGATATTTTTACAGTGTCGGCCAATATCGCGGGGGTGCCGGCGATTTCAGTTCCGTGCGGGTCTGTTAAACCAAAAGATGGACAGTCAGAATTGCCGGTTGGACTACAGATTATTGGGAAGGATTTTGATGAAGCGACGGTGCTTAGGGTTGGGTGGAATTTGGAGAAAAGCAAATAACCTACGAATTACGAATTATGTACGAATATACGAAATACGAATGATGCGATGCTAATCCCGTTAAGCGGGACTAATGATACGAATGGATACGAATAATATGAATATTAGCTAATTTTAGCATGTTAAATACGTTAGTTTGACATGGGTTGGGGTTGCATGATAAGATAATATAACTTAAACGATTCTAAAATAAATCATAATTTTAAAATTATGCCTACCAAAAAAAAGGCGACCGAAAAGGTCAGTGAAATCAGGGGGGAGCGTTCGAATCGAGGCGCTTTTGCCATGGGGATTAGCTGGGGGATCGCGATTGTCAGCTTACTGGCATTTGGGGGTCTATTAGTTTATGTTTTAATCGGCGGGATGGAAAAAGATTGGGGAAAAGTTTTGGGTGCGACTATAAATAAAAATGTTAATCAGGGTATAGTAAATAATAATGTTAATGCCGAGCCGGAAAGCCCGCCGCCACCGGAGCCGGTGCAGCCGGATGCAACAAAATTATCGGCGGTAACGGAAGCCGACCATATTCGCGGGGCGGAAGACGCGCCGGTTACCTTAATTGAGTTTTCGGATTTTCAGTGTCCATTTTGCGCCAGACATCAAGCGACACTGGAGCAGATTTTAACTGATTATCAAGGGAAGGTTAGATTAGTATATCGTCATTTTCCGCTGACAAGCATTCACGCGATGGCGCAGAAAGCAGCCGAGGCCGCTGAATGCGCGGGCGAGCAGGAAAAATTTTGGGAGATGCATGATTTATTATTTAAAAATCAGCAGATTTTATCGGATGAATTATTTAGCAAGCTGGCAAAAGATTTGAAATTAGATACAAAGAAATTTGATGAGTGTTTGAGTTCCGGGAAATATGCAGCCAAGATTCAGGCAAACGCGCAAGAAGCAACCGCGGCAGGAGTTACTGGAACGCCGGGGACGTTTGTTAATAATGTTTTGGTAAAAGGCGCCGTGCCGTATGAGCAGTTTAAGCTGGTTATTGACCAGGCGATAGGCGGTAATTAAAAATTATCAAATAGTAACTGAAATTTGAAATAAAAACTGCTCTAAAGATGGAGCAGTTTTTTAAATAGAAGGTAAAGAAAAACGATGATTATTTAAGTTCATAAATTAATATTGAGTTGCCAATTCTTTTAATTGGTTTTTGGGACCGCAATGGTTCATATGAAAATTTAGATTTATTTATTGATTTGTTGTAAATACTTGTCATTATATAAAATTTACTGACGGCAAGCAGGCCTTTTTGAGGCAGACCATAGTCAATATGCCACGGAATAAAAGAGTCCTGTAAGTAATACTTTGGATTGCCGCCGCCGTAGTAGTCAACATAAATTTCAGCAACATTATTTTTTTTAACCCAATTAGCTAAATAAATTAAATCCTGCCCCCAATCTAAGTTTGAATCGTTTAAATAAAATTCCCCGTATTTTCCATAAGCGGCAATTTCATTAAAATATGACAGGTAATTTGGGAAAGCGATTAAAGTTAAAATTAAATACCAGGAAAGCAAAAAGGCAATTATTAAATTAAATTTCTTTTTTTGATTAAATTTAATTTGCGACCAAATTTTTGTAATCGCAATTGATATCAGCAAATAGATAAAAGGAAAAATTGGCAGTAGATGACGAATACCAATGTTTAATTTTGATTTTAGAGAGGCGGCAATATAAATTATTAGAAAAAGCAGAGAGTTGAAAATAAAAATTTGGACAAAGGTTGGTTTTTCAAGAAAATTTTTTATTTTTTGTTTTATATCCAACCTCCCTTTAATTAAAAAGGGGCCGATTGCAGCAATTAAAATTAAGATTAGGAGGGGAAGGGGCGTTTTGACGATAAAGGCAAGCGGAAAATAGGCCCATGAACCATCATTAATATAGCTACCAAATAGATATTGAGGATAGTCGTGGCCGTCATAGACGTGAGTTAGAACTTTATTTAAACCATTATAATAATTATTGAGAGTGAAGTTAAACATTGATTGTTGCGACTTAAAAAAATCATTATAACCGCTAAAAAAATAGACAAAATTAATTATTAAAAGCGCAATTATCACAAGCAATAAAAATCGCCAAATATAAACCAGATGTTGATTTTTTACCTCGGCGTCTTTTTTTATTTTATTTTTTAAGGAAAATAAAAAGCCAAAGACGATTAACGGAATTATCGTTATGGCAGAGAATTTTACAGACAAGGCGGTTCCAAAAAATATCCCGGAAAGCAGGGAGTTTTTTAACGAGGAGTCGGCGAGAAATCTGCTAAAATAAAAAATTGTTAAAAAAATAAAAATGGCGGCGGGCAGGTCGGTTACAACATAATGACTAAAGGCAATTATATCCGGCGACAGAGCGAAAAGAAAAAGAGCAAGAAGGGCAATTTTTTGATTAAAATATTTTTTGATTAAAACGTAAAAAAGGGCGGCGAACAGAACAGACATTATAATCAGCGGCAGACGGGCAGAAAATAAGATTTTGTCGGCAGAGATATGGCTTTCATATAATATTTTTCCGCCGAGGTTGTATTGCGTTAAATAGCCATAGTCTGGCGGCAGTTGAACTTTAAGGGCGACAAGGGGAAAAGCGGCAAGATTTTTTATCAAAGGCGGATGTTCGGGGTTAAAGCGAAGAGTATGTTTAGTAGCGTATGTTAGGCCAGCGGCAATATGAGCCAGCTCGTCAATGACGGCTGATTTATTTAGCGCGCTGGCAATACTAAGAATAAAAAAAAGACAGATTAAAATTAAGGGAATTTTTTTTAACATTTTTTATTTAATCATAAATATAAGACCAAAATTATCTTCAGCTAAAACCTGAAAGCGGTCGTCGTTACGGAGCTGGGTAATCAGGCCGCCGAAATAATTTTTTGAAGCGTAGCCGAAGTTGACCCCGAATTTTTTAAGTTCAGTATAAGGATCTTCGGTTTTACCAAAAGCGATATCGCGATAAAGCTGGTATCGCTCTTTGTTTTTGTAGTACATATAAATCGGATCAAGGGTAACAAAGTAATAATCTTTGGGATTAAGGCCGATAAAAAATTGGGAGTCGGACCAGTTAGCGTGAAAAATTGTTTGGCCGGGGGGCAGATTTTTTGCCATCCAGTTGCCGATGCGTTCATAATGATCATTATAGATGCGGTTGCTTAAGGCATTGTAACGGGCGTATTGATAAGTATTGACTGAAAGCCAATAAAGCGAGACGGCGAGCAGCAGAGCGATAACGGCGGCAGTTATTTTTTTTGATTTAATAAAATTTTTTAGGATAAATTTATCAGGAATGATGTCGGAAAAATACGAGAAAAGCGCGAGTAAAATTATCGGATAGCCCTGAATAAAATATCGCCTGCCAGATAAGGCGGCTACGAAAAAAATAGCGGCGAAAGCAAGATAGACTTTGGTTGAAAATTTAACTTGGTTTTTAGCAAAGCCGGCAGTAATAAAAAAACTAAAAATGCCAAAAATTACAACCGGATAGGCGGAAAAAATTTCGCGAGTGGTAATGGGAAAAAATTCGGCGCCAAATTCAAGAACTCCGCCTTTAGCGGCGAGCAGGGGAACAAGGATTGAGTTTAAATAAAAGACAAGGATGTTGTTGGGAAAGTTGGGATGAATTAAAATCCCGACGGCAGCGCCGGCGGCGGCAAAAGCCAGGGTTTTGTAGTTAAATTTTTGGTGATTAAAAAATCTGATGATTTCGGCGATAAAGACAAAGCCGACGGCGAGCGGGCCGGTAACGTGGCCGAGGTTATAGGCGACGGCAAGCCCGAACAGCCACCAATATTTTTTTTTGATTGTAAAATAAATTAAAAAGAGGTCGGCTAAAATTACTAAGGAGGTGGGGCGGGGGTTGGAAATTGCTTCTAAAAAAAAGCCGGAGCCAAAAAAGGCAGCTAACGCCAATGGGGCTAAATATTTATTTATAATTTTTTTTGTAAGCCAAGCGTAGCCAAAAAATAAGACACTGGCAAAAATAGCGGCGGCAAGCTTTGCGCCCCAAAAAATATTTTTAAAGAAAGTAAAAGGAATTAATAAAAGATGATATAAAAAATCTTTGTCGGAAAAATGATCGGCAAAAGTGGAAAATTTTGCCCAGACAAAATCATATTTAAAGCCATATTGTTTAATAAATTCCGCCATCCGGATATGGAGGTAGCCGTCAGCGCCATAGAGAGTCGGAATCCAAAATTGGTAGATAAAAATTAAAATGACGCCTCCGGCAAGTAAGATAAAGAAGGGGAGATTGTTTAAAATTTTTGATTTCATTAAAAAGCGGTAGCGGTCAATAGCCACGATCGTGAAAATTGACTGCTTTTATTTTATGGTTTATAAATATCGTTGTGCCCCGGGATAATGAAGTCGGCAAGTTTTAAAACTTTAGCGCGGCTTTGGACAAGTTTTAGCTTGTTAGAGGCGTAGGGATCTGCTTTAGGGTAGTCTTTTTTCCAAAAGACATCGCCGCAGATGGCAATAATTCCTTGAGTGGTTTTTACTAATAAAGTTATTCCATCATAGTTATGGCCGGGAGTTTTTATTATTTTAATATTTTT
>CAYHQU010000049.1:0-6593 GCA_964358955.1 uncultured Gammaproteobacteria bacterium
GTCTGAACTGCGCTTCGCTGGTTCAGACTGGCTCGGGATAAAGAAATAAAAAATCCTGCGGATTTTTTATTTCTTTATTTTCTTTCTAATGAACGCCGGGACTTCCAAGTCTTCGCCTTCAGACTCATCAATGGGCATAACATCTTCAGTTAACTCCGATTCATTTTCAATGACGACTGGTTCGCGCTGGAGTTTTTCAAGGTCGGATATTTTCCCTTTGCGAATAAAAGAAGAGGGTTTGTAGAGACCTTCGGCGCCAGCGTGTATTTCTTTTGGCGAGACGGAGCGTTTATTAAATCCAGTCGCAATTACGGTTACGCGGGATTCATCTTTAAGATTTTCATCAATGACGGCGCCAAAAATAATTTTGGCATTGGGGTCGGCGGACTGCGTTATAATTTTAGCGGCTTCGTTAACTTCATGCATGCCTAAGCTGGCAGGGCCGGTAACCAGAAAGAGAATGCCTTTAGCGCCTTCAATGGAAAGTTCAAGCAGGGGCGAGGAAATCGCGGATTTGGCCGCTTCAATGACGCCGTCCTCTCCGCTGCCGCGCCCGATGCCCATTAACGCCGAGCCGGTATCTTTCATAATCGCGCGGACATCGGCAAAATCAACATTAACTAAGCCGGGGACGGTAATCAGTTCGGCGATGCCGGCAACGCCTTGACGCAAAATTTCATCACAAATTATAAAAGCGTCCAATAAGGAGGTCTTTTTATCAATAACTTGAAGCAAGCGGTCATTGGGGATTGTAACAATAGCGTCAACTTGGTCTTCAAGCTCGGCGAGCCCGCGTTCGGCAATTTCACGGCGCTGGGCACCTTCAAAAGAAAAAGGTTTAGTTACAACGGCAACGGTTAGGGCGCCGATTTCCTTAGCTAAAGCGGCGACAATCGGCGCGGCGCCGGTGCCGGTGCCGCCGCCAAGGCCGCAAGTTATAAAAACCATATCGGAGCCGCGAAGCAACTCCCGAATTTCGTTTTGATTTTCTTCGGCTGACTGACGGCCTAAGTTTGGATCCATACCGGCGCCAAGGCCGCGCGTTGTTGTCTTCCCAATATGAAGGCGATGGCTGGCTTGACAATGGTGCAGGGCTTGGACATCGGTATTGATAGCGACAAATTCAACCCCTTTTATTTTTGATTGGACCATCCGGTTGACGGCGGAATTTCCCGAACCGCCAACGCCAATGACTTTTATTTTCGCAATTGTTTCAACATCGGGTTTTACTTCGGGCATAAGTTAAATGATGTGATTATAATGAGATGGTTGCAAAACTGCTTTTGCTGCAATTTGTCCTTTTTGGCTGCAACTTCGTCAAACATCGCAAAATGATTTTCACCGTAGTTCTACTACGGCTCAAATCATTTTGCTTGTTTTCCTCGTTTCGCTTAAAAAGTCCTAAATTTCGCTTGACAAGCAGTTTTGCAACCATCTCAATGTTTATTATCAAAATTATTTTAATGCAAATTGATAATTCTGTAAATAGCTTAATTAACAATTATAAACGGAATAATTTTTTAAATTTTTTGGTTACCGATTTTAGCGGTTTTAAATTTAAAAAATTGCGAAAATTTCCCTGCCGGCTGCCTTGGAGTTGTTCGCCCCAAAGCACCAGACCGAGAGCGGTTGCAAAACCCAAGTCGTTGACTTTATTTACGGTTGAGGTTAGGCCAACCGGATAGCCAAGGGCGGAGGGAAGGCGAAGCTTTCGCTTTGAGACTTCAATTAAGCCATCAAGCTTGGCGCCGCCGCCAGTTATAACAACGCCGCCGGGCAGCATTCCCGAACGGTCGATTTTTTTTAACTCGGCGTCAATTTTGTCAAAAATTTCTTCGGCGCGGGCTTCAATAATTTCGGAGATGTATTTGCGGGAGATAAAATTACTTTCCGAGCCGTTAAATTCACCGATATTTATTTCATCATGTTTATTAAAAATTTTCGGCAGAGCCGAGCCGTATTCAAGTTTTATTTTCTCGGCGGCGTCAATAGAAATACGCAGACCGATGGCGATATCGGAAGTTATGTGTTCGGAGCCGATTGGCAGAATATTAACGCTTAAGAGGTCTCCTTCTTCAAAAACGGCCAGCGAAGTTGTTGAGCCGCCGATGTTGATGACGGCGGTGCCAAGCTGACGCTGGCGGCCGGTAAGCACGGCCTCGGCGGTGGCAAGAATTGAAAGGACAACATCTTCAATATCAACGCCGGTGCGGTAGATGGCTTTGGTTAGACTTTTTATCTGGGCGCTGACGCCCTGTATTATTTGAGTGGTGACTTCAAGCCGGACGCCGTTCATGCCGATTGGGTCTTTGATGCCGGACTGGCCGTCAATAGTAAAACTTTTAGGGATGACGTGCAAAATTTCGTAGTTGGGCGGAGTGGCGACCGTGCGGGCGGCTTCAATCGCGCGTTCAACATCGGGTTCAACAATTTCGCCGTTTGGTTTAGAGACGGCGACAACGCCGCGGCTTTCCTGCGAAGTAATATGAGTTCCGGAAATTCCGGCCCAAACTTTTTCAACGGGGACGCCGGTTAGACGTTCGGTTTTTTCAAGACAGGAAGAGATTGAGGAGACGGCCTCTTCAATGCTGGTTATCACGCCGCGATTAATGCCTTCGGCCGGCGCTTCGGCAATGCCAATAATTTGAGGCTTGGCATCCTCTTCGTTTAGACGTTGGCCGACGGCAATTCGCACCGCGCAAGAGCCAACATCCAGCCCAACAATTATATCTTTATCAGCAGGCATATGATAATTTATAATTTATGATTTTAGATTTCAGATTTTGGGATAAGTCTTATTAAATCTTAACATACTTTAGTTTGCATAGCAAATATGCATACAGTAATTGGTAATTGGTAATTAGTAATTAGTAATTTTTTAAAAAATAGGGATAAAAAATTATTACTGCCACAATGAAGGCGGCAATGCCGGCGATTAGGACGGCGGCGGACATTAAATCTTTGATTTGGCCGACATAATGATGCAGGCGCGGTTTTAAAATATCAATAAACCGTTCAATGATGGAATTGAGCAGTTCTAAGATGAGCAATAAAGCGCCGGTTAAAATTAAAATCAGTAAGTTCGGGGGGTTAATTTTAAAATAAAACGCCAAAAACGCAACAATAATTACGAAAATTACTTCAAGGCGAAAATTTTGTTCGTCAGCTAGGGCCTGCTTTAGACCGAGCGAGGCGCGAAAAAAACTGCGGAATAATTTTTTTAAATTAATGAACATATATTGTTTGATTGTTAAATTGTTCTATTGCTTCCGCCAGAGGCGGATCCCTCCCGAGGCGGGCAGACAGCCGCGGGCTGAAAATTGTTGCAACAGAGGATGGTGGATAAGACAGATAGGACGAATGTGACGGATAAGACCGGGAAGGCGCGGCAATCGCGAAAATCCGCTCGTCATTGCGAGGCCGCCCGGGGCGGGCGCAACGGACATCGCTCCTTGTAGGACAATCCTACTAGAGCGGAGCGCGTAGCGATCCCGCTTAGCGGGATCGAGATTGCCACGCCCCGATGCCACGGGGCTCGCAATGACAAAAGGGGTTGTTTAGAGAGCCCCACGTCGCCTGCGGGCTCATCGGGATGACTTCGTCATTTTTAGAAATTGCTTCCAGTCTGCCGGCAGACAGGCATCGTCCCGCCGCGGCGGCGGAGCTCGCTCCTCGCAATAGCAAGGTTCTAAAGAAGCCGAGCTCCGAGACGTCGGAGATATTAATTTAACATTGAACAAATTTTTTGTTCAGCATTTTTCATCCTTTTTTGCTCCTTAATATTTTTGTGGTCAAAACCCATGAGATGGAGCAGGCCGTGAATTAATAAAATTTTTATTTCGGCGGCGGTGGAATGCCCGCTGGCTTTTGCCTGCGATACGGCGACAGAATAGCAAATCAGTATTTCACCTAAATCAG
Source organism: uncultured Gammaproteobacteria bacterium (assembly GCA_964358955.1). GTDB lineage: Bacteria > Patescibacteriota > Patescibacteriia > Buchananbacterales > GWA2-38-13 > CAYHQU01. The sequence goes on from CAYHQU010000049.1 coordinate 3,919, forward strand.
ATTCGCCGGGGATGGCTTGGCTTTCCCGACTGCCGAAACTTAGAACATCGGTGGGGCGGTTTTTTTGGCGATAAATTTTATTAAGCTGTTTAATTTCTTTTTGGTCAACAAAGGCGAGCGAGACGGACGGGTCTTTTTTAATTTTACTGAATTTTAAAAAACAAACGTAGATTTGTTTCAATTCTCTCGCGTTAATTTTAAAGCCGGGCCGGCTTTTAATTTCAAGTGGCATGGTTTGCACGAATATTGTTAAATTGTTGAATTGCTAAATTGTTTAAAGTTATTAAAGTGGTAAGGTAAGCGGTGTCCGTTGCGCCCGCCCCGGGCGGGCGAGATTGCCACGCCCTTCCCCTCGGCGCGGCTCGGGGTCGGGCTCGCAATGACAGGGAGGATTATTTCCGCCCAAGGCGGACAAGCGAGATTGCCACGGCCGCCCAGGGCGGCCTCGCAATGACAAGGGGGGGTTATTTAGAGATCCCCACGGCCGCCCAGGGCGGCCTCGCGATGACTTGGAGTTTATGCGATGCGACGAGTGAAACGGAATAATCTCCACTATATACACAAAATTTATTGATCAGCCAATTTAAAAGAATTAACCATCAGTTCTAAAGTTGTTTTAAAACTCACCGCAGAAACACCGGCGGATTCATAACCAATAATATAGACGGACGATAAATCGGGTTTAGCGAGGAAAAATTTTAGCCCATCGGGAGTTTTGTAGCCGGGCAAAGAGTTAGCTTGGACGGCGATTAGTTCGCCGGCGTTTACCAACAGGTCATTTAAGGCAATCCAAGACAATAGGGGTTCATGATTTGGATTGGCTTTGGTAAAAATTTTAATAAATTCGCCAAGTTTTGAATCAAAAACAATTTCAGCGCCGCCAACCGAAAGGGTATTAACATACCAATCTTTGGGATATGAAACAGAATAGCTTTGCGTGGAATTTTGGTAAGTTAAAGCTAGGCCGGATTTTTCCAAAGTTTGGGCGGCAAGATGGGGATCAAAACCATTTTTTACTTCAGCGCCGTCAAGATAACCATCGCCGTCAGTGTCGGCGGATAAAGAATTGGACAGGTAGAGACGTTCTTCATTTAGAGTCAGGCCGTCTTGGTCGTCATCTTCGGCGCCGGTTGTCGGGACGGGTTCGGGCGAGATTTCCGCGGGAGCGGTCGGCTGCAACGCGGGCGAGGATGGCGGCAGATTAACAGCAATATTCGCGGGGGGAGTTTCGGCGGCGGGGACGGAAGGGCTAAAATTTGACGCGGTGCTGGCGGCGGGAATATCAGCTTCGGTGTTAAAAAAATTATTGATAAAAATTACGCCGCCAACACCAATGCCAGCGAGTCCGACAAAGATCGCTATAATTAAAAGGATTTGCTTCAACGGAATTTTTTTACTTTCCGCGACATAGCGCGGAGGCATTACATGAATTTGTTCAGCTAAATTCGGGTCAAATTTTTGTTCAACTTCTTTTGGTTTTTTGGTGGTTAAAAACATATAAACGAGGCAAATATACGAATATTGCTAAATTGTTCTATTGTTAAATTGTTGACGATGGATTGACGCGTGGCAGAGTCCCCTTCGGGAGAGCATGCCGAGGAGAAAAACGATGCAAATATACGAATCCCGAATACTCGGGAGTAATGATACGAACGTGACGGATTGACTGATTGTTCTATTGTTTTATTGTTCTATTGTTAAATTGTTGACGATGGATTCTATATGGCATCCAATGCCGAGTACTCGGCATTGGATGCCTGTAAGTTTCCGGCGTTAATAATGTGAAACTGTGCAACTAATTACTAATTACCAATTACCAATTACAATAATTAGGGTTTTATTTTTAACAACATCCCCTCGCCTAAGGGGTTGTAACCGTTGCGGACCTCAATGCCGTCGACATAACCATCATTGTCGGTATCAGCAATATTGGGATCGGTTTTAAAGATTTTTACTTCATCGCGGTCGGTCAGTTCGTCGTTGTCAGTATCAACTTTTGTCGGGTCGATGCCGTATAATTTTTCCTCGTGGTCGGACAAGCCGTCAAGATCGGAATCAAGCTCGGCGGCGGCAGGCGTTTGTTCGGTTGCTGGCGGCTGGGTCTCGGTAATGTCGGGCTGGCCGGGCAGTTCTGCGGGAAATAGATTTTGCGGTGAAGAAAAATAATTACTATAAATAAACCAAGCGCCTACGCCCAAAATAATTGCGCCAAAAACCACTGATATTATTATATAAAATCGGGAATTTTTAAGCAAAGGTTTTTCTTTTACGACGCGCGCGCCGGCTTTGGGTTCGGAAAAAGGCAGATTTATTTCTTCGGCGGGTCTTTCGCTTAGCGCGGGGCGGCGGATATTTGATTTGTCCAAATCAACTTCGGACAAAATATCTTCGGTTTTTTCAGCCGGCTTCTGATCGGGAACAGGCGCAGCTTGAGGCGGAACTGGCCTTATTGGCGGCGGGACGGGAATTTCCGGCGGACGCGGCGGCTCGGGCGCCGACGCGACGGGCTTTGCGACGGCCATTTTCTTTTGTTCTATCACCTGCTCTAAAGACGGCGGCGGCGCGCCGCGGGACGCAAGATTAACCGGACGTTCGGACAAAGCGTCAAGGCCGACCGGCGGCTTGGTTTTAGTTTCATTGGGCTCAACGCCGTCAAAGATGTCTTCGGGAGAGTT